>JAIRNM010000232.1 GCA_031258055.1 Bifidobacteriaceae bacterium | reverse complement strand
TGCGGGTCTGGTCGCCGGACACAGCCGCCCAGGCCGAACCGGACAGGCCGGCAAGATGCGGCACGAATGAGGGGTTGAAAGGCCCTGACGGTGCGGAAGTCGTCGTTCCACAAGGCAGCTTGATTTACATCCGGGACCTGGATGAGAGTTCGCCCGGCCACGCGGACGGCGCCAAGCCGGTTCCCTCGCGGTATGCCGGCGGTCTGCCGCTCGGAACCTACGCGGACACGGACGCGCAAGCGCCGACCGGCCCCGACCAATACGAAATTGAGGTGGCCATGGATGAGGACCGACCGCAGAAATTCGCCACGGGCGGCAATCTCTGGGTCGAGGGCGTAGTCGCGGGGACAGTGACGGTTTACGCCGACGCCTCCGTCATTGTCACTGGCGATTTGCTGACGAGCGACAACACCACGGACCTGATTGGCCTGCTGGCCGGCGGCTCAGTCGAACTCTACAACCCGATGATTCGGACCTACGTAGCGACAGAGTACCCGCCGGGTTCAGGCGGCTATACCTGGACGGTGCCCCAATCGACCACTCTGGCCAGCGGCTGGCCGCACGACTACGAGGGCTATGTCGATAACCCGAGTGCGATTGATCCCAAAAACCCCAAGGCGGACTCGAAGGGTCCCAAGGTCCTCAGGATTGAGGCGGCCATGATCGCGGGCCGTGGCAGCTTCCTGTTACAGAACTGGAAATCGGGGGGCCCGCTGGGGCAACTTCAAGTTTACGGATCTATCGCTCAGAACTTCCGTGGTGTTGTGGCCCAAGAGTCGGACGACACCATGCCCCAACTGATCAACGGCTATACCAAGCAGTTCAAGTACAACGAGAACCTAATAGAGGAGCAGCCGCTGCTGTTCTCGCCGATCGGCAACGGGGATTGGCGCATTCTGTGGCAGGAGAAAGTTCAACCTTCTGATGACGTGAAGAAGGCGGCCCAGGAGTGACGCCACAGCTACTAGACGCCATTGCCAGGGGAGTGGCCTGCGGCCTATTGGGGCTGGTGATCGGCTCCTTCCTCACAGTCGTCATAACCCGGTTGCCGGATGGCGGCAGCCTGTGGCCCCGCTCGGCTTGCCCGCGGTGCGGCGCGATGGTCAAGGCCCGGGACAACATACCGCTGGTTTCCTGGTTGGTTCTGCGTGGACGTTGTCGGTCCTGCGGCGAGCCGATCTCGGGTCTTTACCCCGCCGTTGAAGCCGTTACAGCGGTGTTGTTCGTGTCAGTGGCGGTATTCATCCAGCCCCTGGCAGCGGTTCCGGCTTACCTTTACGCGGCGGCGGTGGCGGTTGCGCTGACAGCGATAGACGCTAGAACTACACGCCTGCCAGATGCCATAGTGTTACCGTCTTATCCGGTGCTGGCAGTGTTGTTAGCCCTTGCGAGCTGGTTGGTCGGCGATTGGGGGGCCTTGCTGAGAGCCGCTGTTGGCGGCTTGGGCTTGCTGGTCGCCTACGGGCTTGTTCACGTCTTGGTGCCGAGAGGGATGGGCTTTGGTGATGTCAAGCTAGCCGGTTTGATCGGCTTGGTCCTGGCCTACCAAGGCTGGGGCCCGCTGGCCGTGGGCGCCTTGGGAGCCTTCTTGATGGGGGCGCTTTGGGGAATTGGAGTGATTGTGAAGAATCGTGGAGGAAGGGGCACCGCCATTCCGTTTGGACCCTGGATGTGCGCCGGAGCGGTGTTGGGCTGTGCAGTTGGCGGCCCGGTGTGGGACCTGTATCGTCAGTTGATACAGCTTTGATAATGAAGTCAAACTTGGAGCAGGCTGGTATAAGGCGGCCTTAGACCCCGGGAAGGCGAAGAGATGGCGAAGACGCAAGTGGTCGGTTTAGACATCGGCGATACGCAGCTACGCGCTGTTGAGCTAGCTATGGACACCAGAGATCCATTCCGCTCAGCGGCCATACAGCGTTACGCGGAGATGGACTTAGTGCCGGATTCCGTCCGCGACGGCGAGGTAGTCCGCGGCGCGGAGGTCGCCGACGCCCTTAAACGCCTTTGGAGCACCCGTCGCTTCGCCACCAAGGATGTCATTATTGGGCTGGGCGGCCAGCGCGTGGTGGTTCGTGAAGCGACCTTTCCGGCGGCTCCGTTGGATGCGTTGCGCATGTCCTTGCCTTTCACGGTGCAGGACATGATTATGGTGCCGGTAGATCAGAGCCAGCTTGACTTTTATCCCCTTGCGGAGACAGATGGCAAGGTTAGCGGCTTGCTGGTGGCGGCCCCTAACGAAGTCGTCCAACATAATGTTGACGCGGTGCTGGATGCGGGATTGCGTCCGGCGGGGGTAGATTTGGGGGCTTTCGCCCTGACCCGGGCTTTGGCGCGGGGCCAATTCCAGCAGGGAATTGTCGGAATTGTGGATGTTGGCGCCGATATGACCACGCTTGTTGTAGCGCAGGGTGGCCAACCGATGATAATGCGGATTCTGCCGACTGGTGGCAGACTGATTACTGACCAGATAGCGCGGACTTTGGGGATTCCCGCTCCGCGCGCCGAACAGCTCAAGATTGAAGTGGCATTGATGAACCCAGGTGAAGGCAATGAACCGGCTCACAGCACCTTCGCAGTGGTGGCTGAGAAGTGCCAGGCACTCGTTGAGCAAGTCGCCCGGACTTTCTCCTTCTACGCCCAGTCCTCTGGCCAAAGCGTTGGACATGTGCTTATCAGCGGGCGTGGCGGCATGTTGAACGGGCTGGGCCAGTACATTTCAACGGCGCTCAGGCTACCCGCTTCGTTCTCAGCCCTGGATTCTAACTTCACTATCCAAAAGCCCGCTCAAGCGATGACCCCGGAACAGCGGATGTCTCTACCGGTAGCGGTTGGCCTGGCGATGGGGGTAGCGAAATGAGCAAGAAGAACTCCGTGCAGCTAGGTGCGGGCGCCACAGCCAGCGCGCTAGCCACCAGGCCACAGTTGCCATCAGTCAACCTGTTGCCGGACTACGTGGCGAAGCGACAGGCGGGCCGCGCTGTCCAGATTCTGGCCGTGGTGGTCTTGGCGGTGTTAGTGCTCGCGATCGGTGGTGGCTACGTTGGCCTGAGGATCTGGAAGGGAGCGGCGGATGACCGCTTAGCCGCGGCCGAATCCGAATCAGCCCGCTTGGCCAAGCAGAAGAAGAAGTACGACGAGGTCATCCAGGTCAACGAGGACTTGGAGAAGACCACCAACGCTCTGATGGTTTCGGAGTTCTATTCAATTCGCTGGCCCACGCTGATTGACCAGATCTTCAGCAACAGGCCTGAGGACTCCTTCGTGTCGAGCATCAATCTGCAAGGGATGTCGGCGACGGAGGCTCTCTCTTCTCCTGACAACCCCCTCGCCCCAGCGCGTATCGGGGCGGTCAACATTGTGATTCTGATCCCCACCTTGCAGGAAGTATCCCAATGGGTGACGAGCTTCAACTCGATTGCGGGCCTGGAAGAAGGCGCTTACACAGCCGCGATTATTACCACGTTGGAATCGAGCGACTACTACACCGCGACCTGCTCGGCCCAAGTCAACCTGATTGGTCTGGTGGGCAGCGAATTAATGCCAGATGATTTCCGGAAATGGTTGGCCGAAGCCCGGGGCGAAGTCTGGGAAGCGCCAACCGAGACGGGTGAAGGGGAGGCAGGCTGATGGGTAATCAACGCAATATGGTAGTGGCGTTGGCCGCGCTGGTGGCGTTGGCCCTTGGTGTTGGCGCCTACTTCCTTCTCTACTCGCCGGTGCTGGAAGCGCGCGGTGAGGCCATCGCCAAAGCCGAGGATGTTGAAGAAGAGAACAAAGCAGCCGAACAAGAGATTAGAAAGC
>JAIRNM010000206.1 GCA_031258055.1 Bifidobacteriaceae bacterium | reverse complement strand
ACAGCCGCTGTTCACCGAATCGGGCGAGTACAACCATTTCCTAAAGGCCGCAAAGGATGTCAGCCGACTCGCGGACGTCGCGGTATTGGCTTATGTGCTGATGCCCAACCACGTTCACTTCCTCCTGGAAGGCGACCTGAGCGCCGTCGCCGCCTTCTTTCATCGGCTGAACACCCGTTACGTCGTCTGGTTCAACCGGCGCCACGGGCGCGTGGGGCATCTCTTCCAGGGCCGCTTCAAGTCGAAGCCGGTCGAGGACGACGCCTACATGATCACGGTTGTTGTGTATGTCGCCCTCAATCCGGTCAAAGCCGGCCTGTCCCGAACTGCCGTCGGCTATCCCTGGGGTTCGGCCTCGCCGCAAGCGGCGTGGCTGGGTCTGGTGAATCGTGAGCGCCTGGCTGAGTTGGTAAATCTTGACGCCGTGGCGGACCGGCTGCAGCAGGCCGAACTCGGGCTGCCCGATCTGCCGGACCCCTTTGCGCCGGAGGGTTCGGCGTTTCCCGATGCCGCTCGGTCAGGCCAAGGGGGCTAGGCCGTCGGTAACGGTGACGCTTGGGATTTCGGTTCCAGCGGGCACCAGCCACGCGATAACGCCAAGCATTAACAGGGCGGAGGTGATGGCGGCGGCCAGGCCTAGGAATAGCACGACTTGCCAACGGCCGGGGTCTTGGCCGCCCCGGCGCAGTCGGCGCAGTGACAGGCCGGCGGCCACGCTGGCGCCTATACCCATCAGCAGCCCGACTGGCGGAAGCAGAATCATTACCGTCGCAATGATCGCCACGACCAAGGCGCCGGCGCCGACTGGGCGCGCGGGCCCGGCTGGGGCTGGGGAAGGCAGGGGAAACCCCATCGTCCGGCGGATTTCATCGGGCTCTCCCATGGCCTGAATGATCTCATCGACTTGCTCGGTGGTGGGATTGGGCCCCAGCGGGGCAGGGCCAGGCCCCACCCTCAAAAATACGCAATAATGTTCGAAGGTAAACTGCGAGGCACGGGAAGGTATGGGGACTTAGGGGGCCAGGCCCCGCGGTCGGGAGCGGGCGGCGGTTCTCCGGCGGCGGTGCTGCTTGGTCCGCCGCGGGCTGGTCGGGGCGTCAGCGAGGCGCTGATCGCGGTCGGCCCTAGGCGCTTGATCTATCTCAGTTGCGAGCCCTCCACCTTGGCACGCGACTTGGGCTTCTGGGCGGCGGCGGGCTACCGGCTGACCGGCTTGCGGGCATTCGACTTGTTCCCTGGCACCCACCACGTCGAAGCCCTAGCCACCATGACCCGCTAACCATGCGGCTTGGGACCAGGGTGCCACCGCTTGCCACGGCTCACGACCAGCGGATCTAGCTGCTGGTCGTGGGCGGCCCTGGATTAGCCACGAGCAAGATTTCGCATCGGGCCGAAGTCTTGAGTCCGCGCTCGAGTCGTTCGTCCCCCGTCAGCAGTGTGGCGCCGAGACGTTCGGCCAACGCTACGTAGACGGCATCGTAAATCGTCGCGTTATCGCGAAGCTCCCACGCGCGTTCCAGCAGGGGTGCGGTGGGCCATACGCGTGCTCGCATGAGTGGCAGATCCCCAACCAGTTGCTGGGCGCGCTCGAGTGTGATCAGACCGCCCCTCAACCATCCCCGCGCTACCGATGCCGTTTCTGGTCCCGCCAGGTCGGGGAGGTGAAAGGTCTCGTACGAAGGAAGCATGGCCTCGGCGGCGCGCCCTCGCGGCGAGCCGATCAGCATCTCTGCCAACAGCGAGGCGTCTACAACGGCCTTCACGGGCGGCCGGCTCGTTCGCGCGCCAAGGCATCTGCGGCCGACTCGCCGGGGTCGACGTCACCATGCGCGTGAACCCGATCAAAGAACTCTTCGAGCGTGGGTTGGCGTGCCGCCGTGTTCAGCAGGCCAGCGACGTAATCGGACAAGCTTCGACCGCTTCGCGCCGCTCTGGATTTGAGAATACGGTGGGTTTCGTCGGGCAGCCTGCGTACTTGAAGAATTGCCATACACGGGAGCATATCGCGTGTCAATCGCATGCGCCTCGCTAATCCACCCCCGGGGTCCCGGCGCCAGTCAAAGGGGCACATCTTGGTGGGAATGTGGTCCTGAATGGTCAGCGCGGCGGCGGAGACGGTGGGTCAGCAGCAGCCGCGAACGCTGGCGGCATCGGCCAATCGGCGGTAGAACTCCCGGCGCGACAGTGGAGCGTGATCCACGCCGACGGCACGCCAAGCGGTGTGCGCCAAATGGTGCCTGACCAGGTACTTGTCGTAGGCGTTGTCACCCAAGAACTCGCGTATGTACCAACTCAGTGCCGACCAAGCCCGCCGCCAGACATTCATCGGCGCGTCCTTTCCGGGATCAGGGCCGGGTCGCCGACCTGGGCATATTCGGCCTCAAGGCGCCGTTCGGCCCGGCTCGCGATCAGATGAGTCGGAGCGAAGAAATTCGACTCCTGGTAAGGGTCTTCGCTTGCGCGGGAACGGCCACGCAGGGCGCGGATCACTTGGACTAGGGCGCAGATCATGAGCGTGGCGACCATCGCGACGAACAACACGGACAGGCTGCCTTGAATGAAGGAGTTTCGGACCACGGCTTTGGCGTCGGCCAGGGCTTGGCCGTCTAAGGAGCCAGTCGCTAGTTCGGCCCGCTTGGCCTTCCACAAAGCCCAGTAGCCGAGTTCAACCCGTGGGCTGAAGATCTTCTGGTAGGAGGCGGTGAAGGTGACCGCCACATCCCAGGCGAGCGGAAGCAGCGTGATCCAAACCCATTTCAGGTAGCCCTTGTTGACCACGATCACCGTCGCGATGGTCAATCCCGCCGCCGCAATCAACTGGTTAGCTATGCCGAAGAGCGGGTAAAGCGTCTGTATGCCGCCCAGCGGGTCGGTCACGCCCATCAACAACAACGAACCCCAGGCGCCAACCACAACGGCGGTGGCCCCCCAAGCAGCCGGGCGGTAAGACGGGTCACGGAGTTTGGGTGCCCAGTTACCCAAGAGGTCCTGGATTTGGAAGCGGGCCACCCGTGTGACGGCATCGACGGCGGCCAAGATGAAGAGCGCTTCGAACATGATGGCGAAGTGGTACCAGAAGCTCATCATGCCGCGGCCGCCAAAGATCCCTTGGAGGATGTTGGCCATGCCGACGGCCAAGGTCGGCGCGCCGCCGGTGCGTGATACCACCGACTCTTCGCCGACGTCATCGGCGATCGCTTGGAGCGCCTCGCCGCCAGTCAAGGTAACCGAACCATCGCCCTCGGATTGGGACCATTCGACTTCCGGTGGGGCGCCGTCGTTACCGGTCAGGCCCAGCTCTGAGACGGCGATGGCGGCCTTGTCGGTTGGTGTCAGCGCGTCGGCTTGAGCCGGGCTGTATTCCGCTTCGATTACGGGTGCGGCTAGTTTCTCGATCGTGGCGGGGGACATGTTCATTGAGAAGTACACGCCGGTGTTCAGCGACACGGCCGCCGCCAGCGCCATGATCGCCACGAAGGACTCCATCAACATGCCGCCGTAGCCGATTAGCCGGACTTGGGATTCCTTCTGCACCATTTTTGGCGTGGTGCCAGAAGAAACGGTGGCGTGCATCCCAGACAGCGCGCCGCAAGCGATCGTGATGAACAAGAAGGGAAATAGGGCACCGGCGAAAACCGGTCCCTTGGTGTTGGAAGCGAATTCGGTGACGGCTGGCATCTGGACGATTGGCTGGACCACCACAATGCCGATGGCCAGGATCACGATTGTCCCCACCTTCATGAAGGTAGACAAGTAGTCGCGCGGGGTGAGCAGCAACCAGACCGGCAGCACCGCCGCACAGAACCCATAGATCACCATGGCCCAGACCAGTTGGACGTGGGTTACATGGAATATCTGTGCCCCCCATTCGCTGGCCGCCACGCCTCGTCCGCCGATGATCGCTCCCACTAGCAACACAAAACCGATGATCGAAACCTCAGTCACCCGGCCCGGCCGGATGTAACGCAGGTACAGTCCCATCAACAAGGCGATCGGAATGGTGCAGCCAACCGAGAAAACCGCCCAAGGGCTCTCAGCCAACGCGTTCACGCAGACCAGCGCTAGCACCGCGAGGACGATCATCAACATCACGAAGACAATCACCGTGGCGACGGTGCCGCCAAAGCGCCCGATCTCGTCGCGGGCCATCTGGCCGAGGGAACGCCCGCCCCGCCGCATCGAG
>JAIRNM010000170.1 GCA_031258055.1 Bifidobacteriaceae bacterium | reverse complement strand
TCTATTCTCTTCCGGGGCCGATGCCGCCTGGGCCACTCAAGCGAACCGGTTACGCTGGGCGGTCACAGCGGTGGCAGCGGGCTTGGCCGTGGTGTTCTTGGCTCTGCTCTGGCGCCTTGACCGGCGCGTTCTGAAGCCATTCCGCGATTTGGATGGTTTCGCCCGGCGGGTCGCCGCTGGCGATCTGGAGGCGCCGCTGCGGATGGGTGGCCCGGAAGCGTTCGGGGCTTTCACCGAGGCTTTCGACTTGATGCGCCAAGAGTTGGCTGCTGCCCGCGAGCGTGAACGCGAAGCCGACCGGGCGAAAAAGGAACTAGTGGCCTCTTTGGGTCACGACATGAAAACGCCGGTCGCTTCTATCAAGGCCGTGGCCGAGGTCATGGCGGCCAAGAACCGCGACCCGAAGGCCGCCGCCCAGTTGGCTACCATCGGCGCGAAGGCAGATCAGATCGACGCGCTGGCCTCCGACCTGTTGGAAGGCGCGCTGCAAGACTTGGAGCTCTTGCCGGTCTCGGTGCGGGAAGTCAGTTCACGCGAACTGGCCGAAGCGCTGCGGCAAGCCGATTACCTGGGCTGGGCGGACGGCATCGTACTCCCGGATTGCCTGGTTCTGGCCGACCCGCTGCGCTGGGCGCAAACTGTTGGCAACGTCATCGCCAACTCTTACAAGTACGGCCAGCCCCCGATCCGCCTGGCGGCCCGGATTGACCGTCTTGATGCGGCGGCGGCGAAGCTCCGACCAGCGGAAACGCGGCAAGCGGCGACTGCCGAGCAGGAGCCAAGCCTCGCTAGGAGGGTGCCCTCCGACACTCTGGCAGACAGGCTGGAAGTCGTCATCGCCGACGCGGGGCCAGGCCCGGCGCCGGACGAACTGGCGCTGCTGACGGGCAAGTTCTATCGGGGCAGCGCGGGCCAAGGCAAACCCGGCGCGGGGCTCGGCCTTTACCTGGGGCAGCACTTCATGGAGAGGATGGGAGGCCAACTCACCTGCGGCAACGCTGCCCCCGGCTTCGCCGTGACCCTACGTTTGCCCCTAGTCTGATGCGCGACTGCGGACGGCGTAAGGATCGCGCAGCGAGTGCGCAAGGCGCGCGCAGATAAGGGCGCCTTAGCGGCCACCCGGTGCGTTGCATGATACTATGTCATATATGACTTCCGCTGAGGTCTTTGCCCAAGTTGGGCAGGGGCCTACGAAACCCATCACAGTCACCCTGGCCCAGGGAACGCTGGCGGCGGCCCGTGATCTGGCTGGGCCGCGTGGAACGTCCTCGCTGGTAGAGCGTGCGCTCGAAAGGGAATTGCGGCGCCTGGCGCTGGAACAATTGGTGGAAGACTACGAGCGCGAGCACGGCCCTATACCGCCTGAGGATGTCGCCGTCCAGATGGCGCGATTGGCCCGGGCGCGAGGCGAGAGTTGACCGATGTTGGTCTTGGACTCGGAAGGGCTCAGCCGGTTGGTCCGGCGTGACCGCGACATGATGGCCCTGGCCAAAGGCCTGGCGGCGAGGGGCGAGCCGGTGGTGGCCTCAGCGGCCACGCTGGTCGAGGCAATCAACCCGGCGGTGGCGCCCGCTGCCGTACTGTGGGCGGTGTCCGGGCTGGAGATTGTGGATGTGACGCGGGCGGTGGCCCTTGCCGCCGCTGGACTGTTGCGGGCCGCTGGCCGACATGGCCATGCTGACGCGCTGGACGCCATCGTCGGCGCCACCGCGGTCCTGGCCAAAGACAGGCCGGTCACGGTCCTCACATCCGACCCACGCGACCTATCCGCGCTTCTCGACGACCACCCCGAAATCAGTGTGCTAGCGACGACCTGACAGCGGGCGCCCTCGTGTCCCTCAGCTAGCCGACCCCGCACCGGTCAGGCGGTGCGATCCGCATCTGTTGCGGTCCGGCATGCCGGGGTGGTCAGATTGGGGTTGGTCCGGCGTAAGGAATGCGCAGGGAGTTCGCAAGGGGCGCGCAAGGTGGCGTAAGGAAGTTGCGGGCAGACTGCTTGTATGGTCCAAGACTCGCTCCCTTCGGAGCCGCCGGAAGCGCTAACACCTTTGATCCAGACTGAAAAGCTGTCCAAGACTTTCTCCCGCCAGGGGGTCCAGCAGCATGTGCTGCGCAACCTGGACCTGGAGATCCGGGCGGGGGATTTCACGGTCATCATGGGCGCGTCCGGCGCTGGCAAGTCGACGCTGTTGTACGCGCTGTCCGGGATGGACACGCCGACCTTGGGGGATGTGCGTTTCAAGGGAGAGTCGATTGTGGGGCTGAGCCAGAGCCAACTTGCCCGTTTCAGGCGCCGGGCCTGCGGTTTTGTGTTCCAGCAGATTCATCTCCTGGCGAACCTATCGCTGTTCGACAACGCCATGGTGGCGGGGCTGTTGCTGACCCGCGACCGGGCGGCCGTGGCTCGGCGGGCCGAGGCGCTGTTCGCCCAGGTCGGGATTGACTCAGACACTCAGACTAAACTCCCGGCGCAGACATCCGGCGGTGAAGCCCAAAGAGCGGCCCTGGTCAGGGCGTTGATTAACTCGCCGGACGCGCTGTTCGCGGACGAGCCGACCGGCGCCCTGGACCAAGCCGCAGGCACAGCGGTGTTGGATGCGCTGACCCAGGCCAATGCCAAGGGCCAAACCGTCATCCTGGTTACCCACGACCTGAAATCGGCGCGGCGCGGCAACCGCGTCCTGTACCTGTCGGACGGCCAGATCGCGGGCGAGTTGGACCTCGGGGCGGCGGGCGGGGACGAGCCCGCGGTCGCCGCGCCAGGCGCTGAGGCTGACCGCACGGCCGCACTGCGCGAGTTCCTGGCCGGCATGGGGTGGTGAGGATGCGCCGCACCCTGTTGCTGACGCGCGCCAGTCTGCGCCGCCGGCGCGGCCAGACCGCGATCCTGATCGCCTTCATCGCGCTGGCCGCCGCCGTC
>JAIRNM010000113.1 GCA_031258055.1 Bifidobacteriaceae bacterium | reverse complement strand
CCGAACACGGCCCCCAACTGAGTGTTGGTGACGCCCAGCGCCTGCTGCAGCGGGTCGTAGAAGACCGCTTTCAGATACGCCGGGGCGTAGATGATCGAGCTACCGATCGAAGCGAGGATCAGCAAGAACCACCGGCGACCCGAACTCAGGTCGGCGTAGCTCTTCTCACCGTCTTGGGAGAGTTTCATTGTGGACTCCTTCGGCCCTTCCGCGAATGTTGGTGTTTCGGCGGTCAGCCTTGCTTCGACGCGAACCGGGTCCGTTCCCGTGTTCGCTGCCTGCCCCTGGCCCGCCAGACCGCTCGCAACGATCTTCGGGCATAGCCGTCCCCGCAGTCCGGGTGAGCCATCGCAAAATTCAGGTCAAATCAAGAATCGTTAGTTCCTAGTGACCAGGGTCGGTAGGTATTAGTGAGCGGGTCCCAGGCCGTTACTGGCAGACTTGCTCATGGGCCTTTGGCTGCCCGCAACGGGTGCGGGCGGGGCAGGGCGCCTGTCTCCGGGGGATCAACATGACAGACAGTCAAATCGCAGGTGCAGCGGCGGTGCACGGTGGCGCGCTCAGCGCGGGCGCAGCGGGCGGACCGAACCTTTGGTGTCGGCTGGCACGGGGCTCCCGCAGCAAGTATCTGGGTCTCAGCGCCCTGCTGGCGTGGCACTACTGCTTGTGGTTCCAGCCTTCCGCGTTCCCCCGCACTTTCCTACTGGACGATGTGATCACGTTCGGCTGGCTCTCCGCTCTGGGCTCCGCCTCTCTCACCGCAATGGCGTTGGGCCTGGTGCTCGGGCGTCGGCGGCACTTGCCGGAAAGCCCCTGGCTCGGCCGTGCGGCTGCGGGCACCGGGGCCGCCTGTACCGCCGCCATGACACTATGGGGCGCGAACGCCGGGACAGTCGGTCTGGCGCTGGCCCTCAGCGGCGGCATCGGGGCCGCGGGCGCCGTCCTTTGGGTCGCCTGGGGCGAATGCCTCGCGCGGCAGCGCGCGCGGTTCACCATGTCCCGGGTCGGGACAACCTATGGTTGCTTCCTGCTCGCCTCGTTGGCGATCACTGGTTTCCTGCCCGGCGTCGCGGCGCCCTGCTTCGTGGCGGCGCTGCCGCTCGTGTCCGGCTGGCTGTTGGACCGGCACCTCCGCACGCTCAGCGGCATCCCCCACCTTGTGATGCTGCCGCGCAAGCTTTCGTGGCAGGGGACGCGCGCCATCGTGACAGTGGCGCTGATCTCGTTCGCGGCCTCTTTTGTCTGCTATTACACGGTCGCCATCGTGCCGTGGGCGCACCTCGGCGAGGTCGGCCCAGCCTTCGCTTGGGGAGCAGCGTTGGGGGCCGCCATGATGCTGGCCGCCGCCGCCGCGAAGCTCGCGCCCCTCGCCAACTACTCCGTCTTCCGGCTCTTCCCCTGGCTCGTCATGCTCACGGTGGTGGCCTGCACGCTCTTCTTGTCCGATGCCGTGCCCCACGTTTTCGCATTCCTCCTGGCTTTGGGGATCTCATCCATGTTTGAGGTCCTGCTGACCATGTACATGGGCGGCCTGACGCTGCGCGGCTATACGTCGGCGGCTCTCGCCTTCGCCCTGGCGGCTTGCTCCATCCGGGCTGGGATAGCGCTGGGCAACGGTTTGGCGCTGGTCTACGAGCGGGTGCCCGGCTGGCACGAGGCGCTGGTGGCGCCCACCTTCCTGGTGATGATTGGGGGGCTGACGGGCGTGCTGATCACGCTGGTGCGCCAGGAGTACGCCATCGATGCTCTGGTCAGCGACCTCGGGCGGACCACCGATCTGGAGGCGGTGTTAGCAGCCGTCGCGGCCGAGTTCAAACTATCTGAGCGGGAACGGGAGGTGGCGAACCTGATCGGGCGCGGCTACACGGCCGCAGCGGTCGCGGAAACGCTGGTGATCAGCCAGTACACCGTCAACACGCACGTCCAACACATCTACGGCAAGATGGGCATCCACAAGCGAGCCGAGCTGATCCGGTACCTGCACAGACGTTGCTGACGCCAAGCTGTCACGGTGTGCCAAGCTTGATCCGGCCTTGCCCAGGACATACCGCGACTCCGCGTTAAATGACGAATCAGTCGGGGCACCTTGAAGATGACACCACCAACGTCGACACCGCGCCTGGGGCTGTCTGATTGGTCACGGCGAAGGCGAGCCGAAGAGACCGGCCCCGTTTAAGTCCGATCGGCGCGTTTCATGGCGGCCGATAGCACCGCTGAAGCCACCCACATGACGGCACCGACGGCGAAGGCGGCGCCGTAGGAAAGCCAACCGGCCAGGTAACCGGCGGCGAGCGGCCCAACTACCGAACCCAAGTCACCGGCCATCGAATAAACGGCAATTGCCCTGGTACCGCCCGGCCCGGCCGAGTCCCCCACCAAAGCGGTTGGCGCGGTCCCCATCAGTGCCGACCCGAGCGCGTAGGCGGCCAAGACGAGGGCCAGCGCCGCGAATGACCGCGACAACGGCAATAATGCCAGGGTTAGGCCCGACACCAGTGCTCCTGCGATCATTGGGAGGCGGCGGCCGAACCGGTCCACGACCAATCCGGAGGGCCAAACCGCCGCCATCTGAACCGCCGCGCCGACCGACAGGGCAATGCCGGTGCCGAGAGCCGCGCCCGACGCCTCGTCCGCCAGGTAAGCGGCCGCGAACAGCGGAATCAGCACCGCCCGCGTCCCGTTCGCGTTCCAGCCCTGCACCAGGTGCGCCACCAGAGCCGCCTGATAGCGCCGGTCACGGAGCACTTGCGGCCAAGGCTGACTTGGCTTGGCCGATGCCGTCCGGTCACCCCCCTGCCGAACCTCCCCGCCGTCCCGAACCTCACTGCCTTCCTTCCCAACCTCACCACCCGACTGCCGAACCTCACCGCCTCCCGCGATCGGCTGTAACCCCAGGGCCACCAGCGCCGCACAGCCCAAGGTGGCAGCGTAGAAGAAGAAGGGGGCGCGCAGCGAGATGGCGCCGAATAACCCGCCCAGACCGGGACCAGCGGTGACGCCAATCAAGAAGGCGCCTTGATAAAAGGCCGAGGCCCGGCCCCGGCGCTCAGGGCCGACTGAGCCTAACAGGATAGTCATGGACGACACGGTGAACATAGCCGACCCAATCCCGCCCAGGCCGCGCAGCACGATCATCTGAGCATAAGACTGGGCGAAACCAACCGCCAGGGAGGAAACCGCCACAATCCCAACCCCGGCCAGCAGCACCAAACGATGGCCCCAGCGGTCCGTCAACCGGCCCACCACCGGCGCGAAAACGAAGCGCATCAGGGCGAAGGCGCTCACAACCGCTGCCACCGCGCCCGCGTTCACCCCGAAAGAAGCGGCGAACAGCGGCAACACGGGAACCACAACGCCAAACCCGATCGCCACACCAAAGGAGATCCCCGACAGAATCCAGACGTTGCGGGGCATGTCGCGAAAGCCACCAAGAATGCGCTTACTTGGCAACTCGCTATTCACCAGGGTTCCGAATTCGCGTTTCAAAGGAGATTGCGGCGGGCCGCCCAATGGGTCAATTCCGCCCGGTTCGACAGTTGAAGTTTG
>JAIRNM010000081.1 GCA_031258055.1 Bifidobacteriaceae bacterium | reverse complement strand
GTGGAAGCCGCCACTGAAAAGCAAGCCGAAGCGATCGCTGAACGTTTGGCCAACGTGGTGGCCAGGCAGTTGGGCGCCTGATGGACTGCGCCCTGGTTGATTCAGGCCTGGCCAGCCTGGCTTGCTTGAACGAGCTGGCGGCTGCTTCCAGCGGCGAATCCCTGTGGCGCACAATCAACGATTTCCTGATTTCCCTGGCGCAGTCGTCTTGGGCGCTGTTGGCGGTTTACGCTATATCCGCCCTTGATGGGTTTTTCCCGCCCGTACCAGCTGAAACGCTGGTGGTGGCCACCGCCGCGGTGTATTCGGGTCTTGATTGGTGGTGGCAAGCGGCGGTGCTTTGGCTGGTGGCCGCTCTTGGAGCGATGACCGGTGATTTCATCGCCTATTCGCTCGGCCGCTGGTTACACGCCGGTGACTGGCGGTTTTTTCAGCGCGGCAAGGGCCGGGCAGTCTTCGCATGGGCGCAGCGGTTGTTCGCCCGCGGCGCGGCGCCGTTGATGATGGTGGCCCGTTTCATCCCGGGCGGACGTGTCGCCGTCAACCTGACCGCTGGGACCGTCCGTTATCCGGTTCGGCGCTTCCTCTTGATTGACGCGACCGCCACCTCCTGCTGGTCGGCCTATTCGGTGGTGGTTGGGTATGTCGCTGGTCAGGCCGTTGGCGACAATCCCCTGCTGGGAGTGATCTGCGGCATTGCCTTCGCTATCTGCCTTGGCACATTGGTCCAATGGCTGATCAACCGCCATTACAGTGGCGTCGCATCGGCCACTGGCGGTGAACCGCCGACAAATGGCGACCGCACTGACTAGCGTGGTAAGGCTCGTTCTGGAGGATGACTGGCCAGCGGGGACGGCGGCGCTAATCTGGCCGCGACCTAGAAGGCAGCGCTTCAGCGAGTGGGGAGATTCGGATGAAGGTGCGAGCACGTGCGATGATGGGCGGTTTGTTGGCGGCTGGCATCGCTTTTGCTTTGTTGGGCTGTAGCGACAAGGAAGAGGATGTCGCCTCCTTGAGTGAGCCGAGCGTTGCTACGGAGACCGCCTCGGCGAATACCGAAGACAT
This sequence comes from Bifidobacteriaceae bacterium, assembly GCA_031258055.1. GTDB lineage: Bacteria > Actinomycetota > Actinomycetes > Actinomycetales > WQXJ01 > JAIRTF01. Next base: position 9,249 of record JAIRNM010000081.1, on the reverse strand, counting down.
CGAGGATACGGACCTGGCGAAGCTGGTGTCCGATCAAGCAGCCAGTGCTGCCGCGCTGCGCGATTGTTTGGCCCAGACCGGGGTCACGATAGAACTGACTGAGATGGGCGTAGGCGGTTATGACGAGGTCAGCTTTCAGGCAGTTTGGCCGGTCTTTGAGGTAAAGGACTATGTCTTTAGCATTCCGGGCGCGGCAGGCGGTGCCGGAGAGGACGCGCCGGAGAACACCTTTGACCTCCTGGAAGACGATCAGCCGCACTTGTACTACGACGGAATTGATCACAGCGGTGATTTGGTGGCCTGCATTGAAAGCTCGGGCTATTTCATGCCGAAGCCAAGGTACGATCCGCGCGAGGAAGAAACCGAAAAGCAGCGGATCGCCGCCGCCTCGAATGAGTGGGCGGCCTGCGCCCGGGATAACGGCCTGCCCGGCGTCAAAGACGCCGAAGTCGTGATTGATGACTTCGATACAGTGCCGGAAGCTATGGTCCCCGGTTCGGTGACAGTTGACGAGTTGAGAGCGGTGCTGGTGAAATGCCCGCCGGTGGACCCGGAGCGTGACCTGGCGGAGCCGAACTTCCACGACGAGAACGACAACGGCGAGTGGACTACCTGGGTTGATCCGATGATCGGTTTTGATCTTCCGGCTGACGACCCAAAGCGAGAAGAACTCGACGCAGCTGTACTTGATTTCGTGACAGCGCTCCGCGAAGAAGCTCTCGGCTCAGCCGAAGGTTGAGCGTTACCCGTTATTGGCGTGGCACAACAACCAGGGAGGCGCCGGAGGGCGTCGGTGGGCTTAGCTGTTCGGGCGCGGAGCCCATGATGGCGCGCAGACGGTCGTAGCGTAACGTCACTCCGGCCGATCCGATTTGGCCTAGATCGCCGCCGTTAGCGGCGGCGTCTTGGAGCATGTAGAGGCGGTGACCGTGGGTGCTGTCCACAGTCACCCCGGACCAGGTCATGCCGGTTACAGCCGCACCAGCCGGATCTTTGGTGATGGTGACATAGACGACAGCGCCAGTGTCGGTGTTCGGGCCGACAACGCCGTCCGTCTGATTGGACAGGAAGTTACCGAGGGAATAGATCGTCCACATGCCACGGTTATTGACGCCCCCAGAAACCAGTTCGATCGGCTGGGAGACATGGGGATGGTCGCCTATCACCGCGTCGATCTGGCCGGACGCGGCCAGGCGGGCAACGATCCCTTTCTGCTCAGCCGAAAGCTGAGTCTGGTATTCAACACCGGCATGGATTGAGGCAATCACAATGTCCGCACCAGCCGCCCGGGCGGCGACCGCCTGATCAACTAGCCGGGAGGTTTCGATTGGCGTGGCCACCGCCCAGGGCTGATCGGACGGTAAGGGAAGCCCATTGGTGCCATAAGTCGCGGCGATATGCGCGATCGTCAAGGTCTGATCGGAGCCGGTCAATTGATAGAGCTGCGGGAGGAGGGAATCGGCTTCGGTGAGGGCGGTCCCGGCGTAACCCAGACCGTCCCCGCGCAGCGTTTCGATGGTGTGGGAGACGCCCGCCCAACCCTTGTCCAGCGAATGATTGGAAGCGGTGGTGCAGCCGTCCCAGCCCTGTTCGGCCAGGTCGCCGACTAGTTCGGAGGGCGCCCCAAAGATCGGATAACCAGTCGGCGCGACACCGGGCGGGGCTAGCGGCACCTCCATTTGGCATATCGCCAGGTCCGCCCCCGCGATCCAAGGGTCAACACCGGTCAACAGCGGCGTGAAGTCATAGGAGCCATCCCTAGCGGCGGCGGATTGATTAACCGGTTGGTGGGTCAACAGGTCGCCACCGAAAGCGACTGTCACAGTCAACTCGGAAGGCACCGCTGGCGGCGCGGTGCGGGCGGCGGTCAGTGACCGTGGGACGGTCACCGTGACCGACGGCGGCCGGAGGCCAACCGGGGGAGTGGCCCCGGCGGCATCGGGCAATGTAATCAGGCCGGGCAGTCCCGGCCAATCCCCGGCGGCGGCGACTAAACCCAAGAACAGGCCCGAACCGGCCAGCAATGACAGGGCTAGGCGGACGAGCAGGCGGGGCGAGGGACGCATAGACCCAATTTAGCGGTGGAACCAACGCTCAACGTGCTGGGCGATGGAACTCTCGAAAGCGTCGTCGCTGTGGTGGCGTCCTAGCCAATCGACTAAGGAGCCCCCGGCGGCCTGGTCCATCTCGGCCCGGCAGGCGGCGGTGTCGGTGACAGCGCGCAGGAGCATCGCTTCGGCTTCGGCCAGCGAGCGGTAGAAGAACGGGTAGTCTTCCGGCACCAGCGCGTGGGCCCACTCCTTGTCCGGGAAGATGCCGACCGCGCCCGCCAGTAGGGCCTCAATGTATTCAAGGCCGTAGGTTTCCTCGCGGGCTGTCGCCAAGAAAGCGGTTGTTGAGGCAAGCGCCTCCCAGTACTGTTGGCGCCCGGGGGTGAGCGGGCCGACCCAGGCCCATTTGTTGCGGGACAGGGTCATAGCCAAAGGCGAAACCAGGTGCGGTTCAACTAGGCGGGCCTCGACCCGGATCGGCACTCGCTTGGCGACTCGCGTCACCACCTCGATGAATTGCTGGGGCTGTTTGCGTTCCGAAAGGTAGATGGCGGGGTAGAGGACGACAGGCCGGTCCGGTTCGTGGCGGGGTTGCAGGTGTTCCAAACGAATGCCCAGATTGACCCAGGAGATGCGGGCGCGCTCGGCCAGTGGCTGGATGGTCCAGCGCCGGACGTACTCCTGGATCGCCTTAGCAGTGCGTTCCGAGTTGGCGAAAGTCGGGAACAGCGCGCAGGACAGCGAAAGCGAGGCTAACTCCACGGTCGAGTTGTAGCGGGTCCAGTTCCACCACATGAAGTTCATTAGCTTCGGGGCGTCGGTGTTAGCTTTGAGCTTCATCCAGGCGTCGGTTGAGTCGATCACATCCATGTTGATGACGACGGTGTTATCGGCGTCGACCATTTCCAGTGGCAGGACATCGAAAGTTGGGTAATGGTGGATCAGCGGTGCGATCAGCTCGGCGCCGGGGAAGACTCGTAGCAGGCGTCGCACCAAGGTGGCGCCAGCGTCATGTCCGGCCACCGCTCCATCGGGGTCCAGCACCAGTCCGGAGTACTTAATGGCGATCTTGAACTGGTCATCCATCGGCTTATGTCCCTTGCTCGGCGGGTTGGCTGGTTGGCTTCGCTAAGGCTACCGTTCCGCCCCGGCCAGCTTTCGGACCAAAGACCAGCCCGCGCTGTGCTCAGGGCTGAATCAAGACAGAACAGGTTCCTGAAGGTTCATGAAAACGCCCACGACCAACCCGATCAAGCCGATAACCAGCGCTGGCAAACACCAGTTCAAGCCACGTTCGCGCCCTAGGTGGATGCGCCAGGCCGACCAGACGGCCAGAACCATGGCGCATCCATCCATGGGTACCCCGAGGAACAGCCCGACCCAGGGGAAAAGCGACAGGGCCAGGCCAATCACCGACACTCCCAGAGCGGTCAGGCCGACGGTGCTAACCGGCAGCGCGCCGGTGGCGTAGTCAGGGATCCGGTAGGTGTCGAGCGGTTTCAGTTCGCGCCGGAACAGGTCCTCGGGCTGTGGCCGCGCCGGTTCCTCTTGCGGGTAACGGACTGAGTTCATGGCTCCAAGTTACGTCCTGGGTGTGATCTACGTCACAGGTCGCCCGCTCTTGTTCGCCTGTTGAACGCCCCGGCCCACCGTCTTGTGCCCGATGCCGTCGTCCCACCACCCGTCACCCTCGCGGCTGACTTCCCGCCGACAGGCAGTCAGCGAACTGGTCCGGTTGGAGCCGGGCGCGCCAACCGGTGTGCGCCCTGTTACGTAATCCTTCGTGCGGTCGCAGGATCTCTCGCGCGGGCGAGGCGGGCTTGGCTCGGCGCGGGATGATAGGGATTTCGGTGCCAGTTAGCGGCAGGGGCCAACTGGGAGCAGGTCCGGCTTGTTGGCTAGGGCCTTGGCTACCTGGGTCAGCGCCTTGGTTCCCGCCTCGAAGCTGGGAGCCCAGGTTCCGACCGCGATGGCGGCGCAGCCGCCGGCGAGCGGGAGCTGGCCGAACTGGCGGACCACGTAACCGGAGTCGTCGGGACCCCAGCCACCTTTGAAATGGGCGCCAGCGAATTCGCCCAGACCCCAGCGTTGGGACGAATCGATCTGGCCCATCAACTCCCAGACTCGGTTGGAGGCCTGGTCCACCGGGAAGGAGGCGGCGAAGAGGGCCTGGTCGGCCAGCGACCAGACGGTCTGGCCGAAGGCGGTGTATTCGGGCCGCGTCTTCGTCCTTTCGACCCGCGTCGTGACGTCGCCGCCCCGGCGCAGAACCGCGTCGGCGGCATCGGCTGCTTGGCTGGGAGTGCCTAAACTCCCCCAAAGACGCTCGGCGGCGGCATTGTCGGAGACGGTAATGGCTGCCACCGCCGAGGCGTCGTTACCGTCAGGGTCGGCGCTGAGCGCGGCAATGGCGACTGGGACCTTGGCGGTGGACCAAGCGTGGCCCGATTGCCAGGAGCCAGCGCTCACAGCGGAACTGCCGGGTGCCCCCGGCGCCAGCACCGTGACGCCCAGTTTGGTGCCGGTCGATGACTCCAGGGAAGCGACCACCGCCGCCAGATCGGTCGCTTCAGGTGAGGGAGCTTGGCTGGTCGCGGGAGCGGGCGGCGGCTCAGTACTGGGCAGACTGCTCGCGGCGGGAGAGGACGGCCTGGGTTTGGATGGGGCCGGCCGGTCGGCGGTCTTGGTGGCCGATGCCGTCGGTGAAGCAGCCGCCGTCGGAGAATTGCGTGCGTCAGCGGTTAACCAACCCAAACCTGCTCCAGCCAAGCCGGTGACTAGCGAAAGAACGCAAACGGTGGCCAAGGAGCGGGCACCACGCGCGGCGGTACCGTGGAGACTGTGACGCGGCATCGACCGCTCACATTACGCCGAATGTCAGGTTTGCGCCCAATTGACATTGACCGGCGGTGGCCCCAGCGGCGAGCAGACTCAGGAAACTTGGTTGTCGAACGGGGAGCCTCCGTCTGTCACAGGAAAGGACCGTGCGGTCTTCCGGCCAAGGCTAGCCCATCCAGCGCTCGCCCCGACGCTCGAAGGCCCGCACCAGCCCTCGGAGATTTGCGTCCGTACCCCTCGGAAATTTGTCTTAAGGTGGCTCGGAAATTTGTCTTAAAGTCGCTCGCCTTTTTGCTTTTATGCTATTGTCTAGGCGTGATTCAGGGCGATGGGCTGGTCCCTCGACGTGTCTTGGGAACTGTCGTGAGTCGACTACTCGATGAGCCGGTGATTTTGCTGGAAGGGCCCCGCTCCGTCGGCAAGTCGACTCTTCTACGAGAGATTCGTCGGCTAGTCGGCGGAACCATCTTGGATCTTGACGATGAACCGACTTTGCAAGCTGTGCGAGCAGATCCTAGTTTGATGGTGGACCAGCCGCCGCCAGTGCTCATCGACGAATACCAGCGCGCGCCTCGGGTTCTCGACGCTATCAAGGCCCGCCTTAACCAGGGCCGGACGGCGCCGGGCCATTACGTCCTCACAGGGTCGTCGCGCCACGAATCGTTGCCGCGGGCAGCGCAGTCGCTCACTGGGCGGCTCCATGCAATGCAAGTTCTGCCGCTGGCGCAAGCCGAGTTGGACGGCGGCTCTGGCTTCCTGGATGCCATGTTTGGGGAACCCGATGGTCTCGTTCAGGCGACACCTTCCGCGACAAGTCGCGACAGCTACATTGCGCGGATACTGAGCGGCGGATTTCCCTTGGCCTTGACTAGAGCCCCGGGACCTTCCCGAAGCCGGTGGTTCGCGGATTACGTGAGGGCCACGTTGGCCAAAGATGTCGCAGAACTCAGCAAGGTACGCCAAGCGCAAGCGCTGCCAGCGCTGCTTGGCCATCTTGCCGGGCAGACCGCGCAGGTCGTCAATCTGAGCAGGATCGCGGCGAAGATGGGGGCGGAACCCAGCACGGTATCGGGTCACATGCGGCTTCTCGAAGCTGTCTTCTTGATCAGGTCCCTGCCTGGATGGGGAACAACGCTAGCATCGCGGATGGCGGTCAAACCGAAGATTCATGTGGTCGACTCGGGGGTGTGCGGTTGGTTATCCCGCATTACGTCGCGAAGGCTGGCGCGCCGCGAGCCATCTGCCTTGACCGAGTTGGGGTACCTAGCGGAAACGTTCGCCGTCGGCGAGATCTTGAAGGAAGCCGGTTGGTCTGGCGATGCGGGCTATGAGACCGGACATTGGCGTACGTGGGACGACGACGAAGTGGACTTGGTGGTGGAGCGGCAGGACGGTATGGTCGCCGCCTTCGAAATTAAAGCGACCAGCGGGCCTGCCGGAGGCTCTTTCGCGGGGCTGGAGAAGCTCCGTAATCGTCTAGGTTCATCATTCGCGGGTGGGGCGGTGCTCCACTTCGGGGAGAGATCTTTCCGACACAGCCCGAACCTGGTCTCCCTGCCGCTCGACACTTGCTGGCGCGGTCGAGGGTCTTCTTGAGGTAGACGTGTTCGGGGCCGATCGCAGGGAAGTCCAAGCCGGACGCGACCGAGGCGACGAACCAGCCAGCTTCAAGCGCCGCGTTCTCTGCCGCCCCAAGCAGCACGGTCTTTCCCATTCCGCGTGCGCCTGTGGACAGCGCAACTCTTCCGGGCGAGCCCGGTCCCTCGTCCAGGGCATCGCGAATGGCTTGGAGTTCTTCGGTTCTGCCGACCAGCTCCGGCGGGGTGACCCCGAAGGTCGGGGTAAAGGGGTTGCGCCGCTTCTCGGGTCGTGCGGCAGGAGCCACTGCCACTCCCCTTAATGTCCTTTAAGGGTTTTAACCTTTTTCAATATTGCTCCCTGCCAGCCGCGCCGACGCAAGACACCGACCTAAACGGCCTTTTCTTGAGCCGGTTAGGCGTAGCGCTCGGGCGGGTAGTTCTCGTAGACGAAGTCAATGTCTTTGTCGCCGCGTCCGGAGAGGTTGACCAGGATCGACTGATAGGGCCGGTCCTGGGCCAGTTCAATGGCGTAAGCGACGGCGTGGGCCGATTCAAGGGCCGGGATGATGCCCTCCAAGCGGGAGAGGGTATAGAAGGCCCTGACGGCGGCATCGTCCGTGGCACCGGCGGCGTGCGTGCGGCCGAGCGTCTTGTTGAGGTAGGCGTGTTCGGGGCCGACCGAAGGGTAGTCCAGGCCGGACGCGACCGAATGGACGGCGGCAGCGCTACCATCCGGGTTCTCCAGCAGGACCGAGTGGAAGCCGTGGAGGTCGCCGTCATGGCCGTAAGCCAACGAGGCGGCGTGTTGGCCCAGCGCTGGTCCGGTGCCGAGCGGCTCGACCCCCCAAAGCTCAGTCGGGTCCTCAATGAAGGCGCTGAAGATGCCCATAGCGTTCGAGCCGCCACCGACGCAGGCGACCACATGATCCGGCAGCCAACCGGTCATGGCCTGGAATTGTTCGCGGGCTTCACTACCAACTACAGCCTGAAAATCGCGCACCATCATGGGGAAGGGGTGCGGCCCGACGACCGAGCCGATGCAATACATGGTCGTTACCGGGTCGGCTAGATAGGAACCGAAGGCGGAGTCGACGGCTTCCTTTAGGGTCTTCTGGCCGGCGCTCACCGGAACGACTTCGGCCCCTAGGATCTACATCCGGATGACGTTGGGATGCTCTTTGGCGATGTCGACCTCTCCCATGTGGATTTCGCATTCCAGGCCGAAGTAGGCGGCGGCGGTAGCCAGCGCCACTCCATGCTGGCCGGCGCCGGTCTCCGCGATCAACCTCTTCTTGCCCAGGTAGGAGGCGAGCAGCGCCTCGCCCATACAGTGGTTGAGCTTGTGCGCGCCAGTGTGGTTGAGGTCTTCGCGCTTGAGGTAGATGCGGGCTCCGCCGACTGTTTCGGTCAGGCGCTTGGCGTAATAGACGGGTGTCGGCCGACCTTGGAAATGGGTGCGAATGTCACGCAACTTCATGATGAAGTCGTGGCTGTTGCCGATTGTTTGGTATGCCTCGTGGATCTTGTCCATCTCTCGGGCCAACTCCGGCGGCACATCGGCGCCGCCGTAGGTGCCGTAGAACCCCTTGGCGTCCGGGTGTTCGCGCAGGTAGGGCTTGGATTGCATGTTTGGGGCCTTTCTTGTTGTGGGTGCCATCGCTGCCGTCAATGCTACCGACCAGTTTGCCGATGCCGCCGTAGCGGCCTGGACACCAGGCCAGCCGCCGTGACGAGTGGCCCCCGGCATGGCGGACGAGATGATGCTAAAATGCATGCGTGGGCGTGTACACTAATGATTCCCAAGCGACTACGATCCGGGTTGAGAAGCGGGTCCGGGATGCTCTAGCCCGCAGGGCAGCGGAGAGTTCCGTCTCGATCAACGCCTTTATTGATGAGTTGCTGGAGCGCGAGGATCGTCAGCGCGCCTACGCCGAGCACCGGGCGGCGCTCCGCGCCCAAGCAGCTAATCCTGACCGAGCCATGACTGAGGACTTGGCGCTGTGGGAGTCGACGGACCAGGATGGTCTGGCGGATGGGTGACGGACAGTCGGCGCATCAGAGCGACATCTGGCTGGTGCAACTGGGCGCTGGCCGAAAGGGAGAGCCGGGCAAGAATCGGCCGTGCGTGATCATCACGGCGGACCCGGTCCGCGCCGGAACGGAGTTTGACCTGGTGCTGGTCGCACCGATTACGACCGCTCGTGCGGCCACTCCCTTGCGGCCCGCTATAACGGCCGGGAACGGGCTTGATGCGGACGGTGTGGTGCTGTGCGACGGTTTGCGGGCGGTAGTCCCATCGCGGCTTCTGCGTCAACTTGGCGTTATGCCAGCGGCGGACATGGTGCGGATAATGACGGCGATTTCCCGCGTCCAGCACTATGAGCCGCCCGCGCAAACGCTGTGAATAGACGCGCTCGCGCCCGTTCACAGCGGGCTTGTCTGGTGTAACTTGACAGCTACGCTGAGTTCATATAGTTCGTGCGGAGCGATGTCTTGGCCATGGGCCCAGGCGATAGTCCTGCCGCCATCCACGACGTGGGCTGTGTTGAAATAGTCGGGATCGGCCAGTTTTCCGTACCAGTTGCCCCTGATGTAGGGAGTGACATCGAACGCCCGCGATTCTCCGTTGTCGAATTCCAACAGCAGGCGGCCTCCTCCGGCTGGCCTCACGTCCACGACCCTGGGCAAAGCCATTTCCTTCACCTCAACGGATCTATCCGGAAACACTGCTCGCTGTACATGCGCACAATGATGCCAAAGAAGATTGACAGCGTCGGCAT
>JAIRNM010000379.1 GCA_031258055.1 Bifidobacteriaceae bacterium | reverse complement strand
GGTGAGTTGGGTGTGTTGGTTGAGGAGGGTCCGTCGGTGGCGCCGAGCGGGGAAGAGTCCGTGCCTGAGTCTTCTGCGGCGTCCCCTTCGACGGGGGTGGCGGCGCCGCCGGTTTGGGACGGTGCGGCTGGGCCCCGGCTGGGGGTGTGGGTGATGGTCGGGTTTGTGGTGGTGGTAGTGGGGGTGGCGGGGGTTAGTGTCGGGGTGGTGCGTTCTAGGCGGCGGCGGGCTGAGCCGCCGTGGGTTCAGTCACCGGTTCGGGTGGGGATGCCACCTCCGGCCGTTTCTTACCAGGGTTACCGCCAACCGTCTCGTGTGCCGCCCGGAGTTCAAGCGCCGTCCCAGATGTTCGCCCAGCCGCCGCCTCAACCGGGGTCGGCGCCTCAATCGTGGTCGGCACCATTTGACGGAGCGCCGCAGGGGTCAATGCCGCCCCATCAGTCAATGCCGCCCCATCAGCCAGAAGTTCACGGACCCGGCGGCCAAGTGCCGCCTAGACCAGATCAACTGCGGCCGTGGCCGCCCCCAGAGGAAGGATCCTTGAGATGAGCGCACTGAACGACCTGCGGAAGGCCACCGCCCAAACTGATGTCGGCGTCGGAGACGCCGAAATCAAACGTTTACGTGACCTGCTCTGCGACAGCGACGGGGTGGAAAACGTAGCGAGCCATGCCAGCCAGACCTGCGAAGGATTCGACTCGCTCGCGCTGGTGAAAGCCAAGGCGCAAGCCAGAGCCTGGGCGGACCAGGCCGGCGACGCGGGCATGGGCATGAAAGCGGCCTTGGACCGAATGACCGAGGGAGCGGGAGCTTTGGGTAAGGCACGGGAGCGTCTAACCGAGATCGAATCAATTGATGTCAATTATCTTTTGCGGATCGGCGCCAGAGTGGCTGACGGCACACCGCTGGGCTGGGTTATGGATCAACTCGGCGTGGGCGCCACCGACACTATCAACGCCCTCGTGCGCGGCGAGAAGGAGAAACAGGCGGAAGAGGCGCTGCTTCGGCTACGTGAGAGTTTGAATGATGCCGCCCTTGCCACGCTCCATGGCATGCGGGACCCAATTCAGCCTGTCCTGATCGACATAAATCCGGACGTCGGCCCCACGCCGGTTCCAGAAGAGCCGCCGGATGGTGGTGGTGGTGGCGGCGGAGGCGGCGGAGGCGGCGGGACGCCGCGAACCCCCGTTTATCCGGGGTCTCCGAACCCGACACCTGATCCGGTCCAATCTCCGCCGGATACCCCTGACCCGCCGGGTATCCTTGACCCGCCGGGTACCCCTGACCCGCCGGGCGAACCGCCCGAGCGCCCGGGTGACCCACCTGATGACCCAATCTACGGAGGTCCGACTAATCCGGGGCCGCCGGGAGATAACACGGGTGAGCGCGGCGACGGTTCGGGTGAATCCGACCATACTTCGGGCGGACGCGGCGACTATACCATCCCCGGGTCAGGCGGTGGTGGTTTGCGGGCCGATGGTTCGGTGGTAGCTGGTTCGACCAGCGGTTGGGCTGGTGGCCTTAGCGCTGGCGGAGCGATGGCTGGCGGAGCGCTGGCTGGGGTAGCGTTACGCGGCGGTGGAGCGGGTGGTGGCGTGAGCGGCATCGGCGGCTTGGGTGGCGGCTTGGATGGGTCTTTGCCGGGTGGTGTGGCGGGCGCGCGTGGCGGCGCGGCTGGGGTCGGTTCGCCAGGTGGTGTCGGCTCGCAGGGAGCTTCGGGCGGGCAGGGCGCGACTGGTAGTGGCGGCCAGGGTGGCTCTAACAGTGCCATGGCGCCGATGGGGCGTGGTGGTGGTTCGGCTGGGTCTAAGACTCGTAAAGCGAAGCATTACCTGGCGCCGCGTTTGGAGGAAGAAGAGGTGCCCACGTTCGGCGGTGGCCGGGCGGGTTCGCGTGAGCAAGCCGCTAGGGATATCGCGGCGGCTAAGGCGCGAGGCGAATGGGATTTGGAGGAGGAAGACCCGTACGCCCTTTGAGGAGACTGTGCCGGTGCCGGGTTGGATGGTGGTCAAAGGCGCCCACCCCGCTTGGTGGCCGGTCCAGGTCGGCGCGAATCCGCGTCGGCTGAACGATTAGACGGAAGGAGATGACTGGGTTGAGTGACTTAGTCAAGTTCGACAGTACCGTGTTGGCTGCTTTGAGCAGCGGCTTGGATGCTGACGCGGATGACTTGGATACCATTGGCGGTTACGTCAATCAGCATTGCGGCGTGGAGGGTTCCTTCGGGTATCTGCTGCAATCGGCGGCGGGGCAATACGGTCCCGCTAAGTCCGCGATCTGTGACGCGATGCGGCAAGTCGCCGCGGGCGGCCACCGTTTGGCGGACAAGGTTGAATACACCAACGCGTTATTCCAAGATGTCGAGGATTTGATCCAAGACAAGATCAAAGACATCGAAGACGAAATCGACGAAGATGACGGCTACGCCGAACCGGATCCTGAACCCGAACCGAATCCTGAACCGGGACCGGGCGGCGGGGGCGGCGGTTCTATCGGTGGTGGCGGTTCTATCGGTGGCGGCGGTTCTATCGGTGGTGGCGGTTCTATCGGTGGTGGCGGTTCTACGCCAGATCCCACCTCGCCGATCGATGACGAGTGGGAGCAGCGTGAGCGTGAATGGGAGGAAAGAGAACGCGAATGGGAAGAGCGCGAACGTGAGTGGGAGGAACGCGAGAAGGAATGGGAGGAACGCGAGAAGGAATGGGAAGAGTGGCGGCGTGACCAAGACGACTATGTCGTGCGGGTCCCGGAGGACCCAGAGAACGGTGAAGGTCGCTACTATCTAATGCCGTACCGGTCGCCGGTGTATCGAGGCCCAGGTTACGCGGTCGACGATGGCCCGTATGGGCCCGGAGACGATTCGACGGTGAACCTTGGGGAGGCGCCCGAGGCTGGTTTGACGGACGGGCCGTCCTATAACCCGCCCGATTCGTTTTGGGAGGAGTATTCCGAAACTGACCCGCTTGGGCGTTCGGCGGAGGATCTGAAAACGGCCTGGGAGGGCCGCGACCAGTGGTTGCCGTCTTTGCCACGTGACAGGGAGTTCAAATGGGAGTTGTCCAACGGCGAGTTGGATTTCGTGTCTGTGCCTATTGAGACCGCTGGTCCGTCTGTTGAGTTGCATTTGACTTGGCCTATCGTCGCGCGGGGGGTGTCTGGCGATGAGTGACGCTACAGCCTATTTGACTGACCCGGCTGAGGGAGTCATCGATCTAGAGGCGCAGATTGAGGCGCAGGTTGGTTGTTTCGCCACCTGTATCGACAAGGTCGCGGACATGATCTTGGGCTATAGCCCGCTTGAGGAGTGGGTGTTTAAGCCGTTCTTCGGCGATTGGGCGGCGTTGACCACTGCTGGGGCAGCTTGGCGTTGCTCGGGGCAAGCGGTGGGCGCGGTGATCAGCGATCTGGAATCCTTGAGCAGCCGAGTCGATGGCGGCTGGGACGGCCAGTCGGCTGACGCTTTCAAACAGCAGTTGGCTGAATACATCGAGTCGATGCAGGGCTATCCGGACGCCGCGCAGGAAATGGCGGAGATGTTGGACGCGGCAGTCGAATGTGGTCAAGCCGCGGCTGAGTGCGTGATCGCGGCGATCAACTTGATAATCGAGGTCGGAATGATCATCCTGGAGGAGCTGGCGATCCCACTTCTAGGAGTACCAGCCGCTACGGCGACCGCTATGGCTAGCACACCCATGGTGCTGTCCACAGCCAACAATGCAATACTTGCCATCAAGACCGCCCTAAAGGTGATCAGCAAGATCAAGGAGTGCGTCGCCATTCTGATGGACGTCTTGGACACCATCCAACTCGCTGTCAAAGCAATCCAATCCTCAGGGAACCTCAGTCGGCAGTCGGCTGAAGCGATCAGCGCCGCCACGGGCCTGGGCGGAGGATCCAATGGCTGGTAAACCGCTCCCGACCCGTACCCGTTGTCTGCTAGTCTCCATTCTTGTGCGGTGCCCCAATACGGCAAGTCCCAGCCCTACCGCCAGAATTCCGGGCCGTTGCCGTTCGCGAAAGGAGTTGAGCGGATTGTGGCTGTGAGTCGAAGCGCCGCGATAATCGCCGCGCGCGAGGACACCGCGCGTTTGCTGAAGATGGCCGCCGGATTGCGTGCTGAGACGGCTCCCCTGGCAGCGGAAAGAGCCAAGAAGGAAGAAGAGGTGGCGCGTCGGCGCCGCTCCGGCGAAGCCGGGCCCGACTGGCAGCGGCTGCAGCAGCGGATCGACATGGGCCGCACCACGTTCTTTGAGATCATCTCGGGATTGGACCGCAGCCGCGAGGCTGCCAGAGTGCGTGAAGTAACGGCTCAGAACCTAACTGAGGCCACCGCTATTGTCCGCGAGGCGCAAAGAAAAGGCGACGTACCCAGCGCTTAAGTGGCGGTCGGACAACGCCCGCGCGGACTCCCCTTGTCATCCCGCGGCCAGTCGTAGGATCGCGGGATGGCGAAAGGCTTCGCGCGGTGCCGTGCAACCCAAGTGGTGTCGGCGTGTTCCCCGGCGCATCGCGGCGGCTAGGGCGACCCGGCGGCATCGACGGTTCAAGCCGCTGCGTCGGCTAAGAACACCGCGCCGGGGGCTGCGCTCAGGGCGACACCTGACACGAACCGGGCGCGAAACCGGCGGCGCTGAGGGCGGCGAAGGTGGAATCGTCTGGCACCACGGCCAGTTCGGTGCCGGTGGCTTGGGCGGGCAGGGCGATGAACTGGGCGTTGCTAGCTGCCCGCGCCAGCCGCGCCAGCGACCAGAGCGAGGTGCCGCTGTCAAGTTGGAAGCCTCCGGACACGGCCCAGGCCGCGCGTTGCGCCTTGACCGGATTGACCAAAGCGGTGCGTGCTGCCTGCTGCAGCGCCGACAGCGCGACCGCGGCGTTGGCGGTTCTGAGGCTAGAGCCTTCCTGTAGGTCGGCCTCATACCAGCGCTCGCCAATCAGGTATTCGGGATGGCGCGAGCGGACAAAAGACAAGGCTGTGTCGCCGTCGAAGGTCTGGACGCCAGCGCCGGTCGGCTCCAGGAAGGAATAGAAGTCGCGCGTCGAATAGGGCAGGTTTATGGTTAGCCCGCCGAGCGCGTCCACCGTTTCGACGAAACCGCGCAGGGTGACCTTGACCATATGGTCGGTTGGGATGCCAAGCCCGGCGCAGAGCGCGTGGACCAGTTCCGGTTCGCCCAGTTCAAGGGCGGACGCCAGGCGTTCGAAAGAACCCTCGGCGCTCTGCGGCAATATCAGGTCGCGGGGGATGGACAGGATGCGCGCCGCTTCGCCTGGGACGATCAGAACCACCAACACAATGTCCGCCCGCTCGCCAATTCCGCCCGGAATGCCGCCCTCTTGGTAGATGTCGCGGCCTTCCGGTTTGTAGTAACGAGAGTCGGTCCCGACCACAACCCAGGTTTCGCCGTGGGCGGCGCTGACGGAGGCGGGGATGTCGAAACGCTCAATGCGGACGGTGAGGGCGGCGGCATCGGCCGACAGCCCCAGCACCACTGTCAACGCCGCGACGCCCAAGATGGCGGCCAGTTTCCGGATTCGGCGGTGCTTTATCGGCCGCTTGGGCGGCGACTTGGCCGGTTCCGCCGCGTCGCCCCGCTCCTCGTCTTCTGGGTGGTCTGGGGACGATGCCGTCGTCTCGCCCGTCTCCTTGTCCTCCGGCCGGTCCAGGGCAGGCAAAAGGTCCGACCGCTCAGGTGAGGCTAGTTCTGGGTCTGGCGTCTTAGACCCCGCGGCTGAGGCCGGGGCAGGTCCGTCGGACGAGCGGTCGTCGCCCGCGGGCGGATGGGGAAGATCGGTTGGAGCCATTTGGCCAACCGTTAGCTGTCGAGTGGGCGGTTGTCGGTCATTTGGAGGGTGACAACGGTGTTGTCGTTGGAAGAACCGTTGATCAAGTCAGCGCCAGCGCCGTGGAAGCAGGTGACCAGTAAGAGACGTCCGGGGACCTGTGCAAGTACTTCTTCGTCATAGGGATAGTCGTCTTTAGGAATGTTCCGGACGCTTTCGACGGTGTACACAAAGACACCGTATTCGGTCGAAATCTCGGCCGTGTCGCCGGGCTGAAGGTTGGGCAAGTCGTTGAAGACCAGCTTGTTAGATGGGTCACCGGAGTGCCCGTGCAGATAAACGGTGCCGTTGGAGTCAGCCCCCGGCATGTCGCCCCAGTTCACTCCCGCCTCGCCGCCGACCTGCCAATAGACCAGGTCGGGCGAGGGCGGATCAATGCAAACGATAGTTCCGTCTTGGTAGCAGGGCTGTCCGCTGCGCAGGTCCGAACCGGTCTTGGCGTCCTCGACGGTATAGGGCAAGATGTCCGTGTCCACACCGATGGCGCCGATCGTTAGATGGGTCGGCAAGGAGGGAACGTCTGGCGGGGGAGGGTCAATCCCAAAAACGGACACCGCCGAGTTGTCGGTTTCAGTCACGGTCTGGTTCTTGGACTCCCCACTCCAGCCGCCGCCGGCGACGATGATCACAGCCCAAGCCGCGACGGTCACCGCCGCTAAACCTGAGATAACGTAGATGATGGCGCGGCGCCCGCGTCGACCGCGCCGACTAGCTTTCCGGCGGTCGCTGCGAGTCTGGCTGACAGCCATACCCCTGGTATCCTCGGCGTCTTCGCCGCGGCGTTGGTGCTTAGCGTCACCCTTCGGGTGGTCAATCCCGAACTCGGAGCCGTCAAGCAACTCGGACCAGGACGGCTCCTGGCGCGGTTCCTCACTCAACCTATGACTCCTTTGCCGCTAAGAAGGCCGGGGGCCGCTATCGCGACCCCCGGCCAGATGTGCTCGTGGGGGACTGTTGATGGAACCTAGGCTAAATCGAAGGCACCGCCTACAGCGTGCTTCGACAGCGAAGATCCTCAAACCGTCCTAGCAGACCCCACAAAAACTCCTCACTACGGGGGGATCGTTTGCGGGGCCCCCGAGAAGCCGAAACTCCGCTCATTCGACAAAGATTCGGGC
>JAIRNM010000268.1 GCA_031258055.1 Bifidobacteriaceae bacterium | reverse complement strand
GGATCGAGCTAGTCGACCAAACCACGGCATCTTACCCTAGAAGACCTCGACCGGCGCCTCAAATTGCAGGTGTTTGCCATTGGCTGCTGTGTAGTCGAAGACTAACCGGAGGTCGTCGTTCGCGCTCTCGGGCGGAACGAAATAGTAGAGCGTTAACGGGCAATGACTTGTCGCCTTGAATTTGCTAGGGGAGTAGGTGAAGTAGTACTTCTCGCCTTCCCAATCGGTGGCGTCATTGCGCAAAGTTGCCTGCGCCGCGAGGATTCCCGAAACTTCCGCCACATCGGAGTTATCGACCCCGTCGATCTCGCCAAAGCTCCGGACCAGGATCTTGGCTTCCAATTGCTTGTCATCAGCGTGCTCAAAGACTTTCGCCACCATCCACAGCTCTCCGCCGGGGGAGTTGCCGGTGTAATCCTTCATGTCCTCGACGCTGACGGCGGGATTGGCCCCGCACCCGCCCAAGCCGAGTAATAGCGGCGTTGCTGCCACCAGAACGATCAGTCGATTGCCTTTCATGGAATACTCCTTTCCGCTTGGATTGACCCTGAGCAAGCGGCTAAGTCGGGATGACCCGTGCCGACTGGCTCGCGGCCAGCCTATTGAGAGATGTTCCACCTTGGGTCTGCTCTGAGCGGACAGCCGCGAGTGGGAAGGCCGGGTCCCAGTGACGGCCTCCATGCTGGCCCGGACCCACTCGAGGATGGGCGCCGCTCGGGTGGCCGACCTGGTCAGGCCGCAGGGATGAACAGGTTTATGGGCGAGGCACCGAGCCGGGCTCTTACAATCCGTCCACGCCGCCGCTTGGGACTGTAGCCTGGGAGCCCACAGGACTGCCGCGACTGCGGTCGCTCGGCGTCTGGTCGGCTGCGCACTGCCGTTTGGTGGGGGGCGGGACGACGGCATCGGGCAATTGATGGGGAGCGGCGGCAGCGTAACGGAAAGGTGCGTTCTATGACTTTGCCGCAGATCGGCACGTTGCGGGTTGTGCCCGCGCTCGAACACCTTGAACTGGTGCCCGCGCCTGTGGCTAGCGCGCTGGCAGCCTGGGCTGAGGCGGACTCACGGGTGGCCGGGCAGGTTGGGATAACTGAGATTGATCCGGCGGATTCCGACACGGCGGTACTGGTAGAGAAGTATGGGTTGAGTTGGGACACGTCGGCGAACTGCGTGCTGGTGGCGGGTAAACGCGAAGGGCAGGAGCGTGTCGCCGCTGTACTGGTCCGGGCTGACACCAAGGCGGATGTGAACGGAGTGGTTCGGCGTCTGCTTGATGTGCGCAAGGCGTCATTTTGGCCGACTGAGCGGGCTGTTGCTGCCTCCGGGATGGAATATGGCGGCATCACGCCGGTTGGTGTTCCCGAATCTTGGCGCATCCTGATTGACCGGCGGGTCGTCGCCACGCCCAGCGTGTTGATCGGTGCCGGTACCCGGGCGGCCAAGATCGCGGTCCCGGGCGAGTTGTTCGCCACACTGCCGCGCGCCGAAATCATTGACCATTTGGGCCGGTAGCAGCGCCCCAGCCACCAGCATTGCCGTGGCGGGCCCGATGCCGTCGTTGTCGTCGCCGCGGATCTCTCACGCGCGGCATCGGTAACGGTTAGTTCTTCCTTGCGGGCCAGATTTCTTCCTGGTAATCTCTATTCATGGCTTTGAACATAAAGGATCCTGAGACTGATCGCCTGGCCCGCGAACTGGCGACTGAGGCTGGCGAGTCGATCACCGAAGCGACCAAGACCGCCCTGATCGAACGGCTCGAGCGGCTGCGCGCGGCCGAAGGGGCGGATTCGCTCTACGCCAGGCTGATGGCCATCTCGGCGCGCGGCCGCGCGAGGCCGGTCCTGGACGACCGGACTCCGGACGAGATCATCGGCTACAACGACATTGGCGTCCCCGAGTGAGCGCCGGTCGCCCTGTCATGCGGATTGTCGTCGACTCGTCAGCGCTGGTGGCGATCGTCTTTGGTGAGGATGAGGCGGAGCGCTTCAACTTAGCACTGCGGGCCAGCAGCGGAGAGGTGCATTTGTCCGCGGTCTCGCTGGTCGAAGCGACAATGGTGGTCGAGGCGCGCCAGGGTCCGGCCGCCACGCTCGACCTTCAGCAGCTACTGGATGATGTTTCAGCCCGGATCGAACCGGTCGACCAAGCCACGGCCAGGCTCGCCATCGACGCCTGGCGGCAGTACGGCAAGGGGCGCCACAAGGCGGCGCTGAACTTGGGCGATTGCTTTTCGTATGCGTTGGCCAAGCGGCTGGGCGCGCCGCTGCTCTACAAGGGCCGCGACTTCTCGCTAACTGACCTAAATCCTTGGCGCATTGAGCGGAGCAGCGACGGGAACGGCATCGCCGAAACGCGTCCGCCAGCGTGAAAAATGGGCTTTGGAGGTCGAGTACGTCTGAATGAATGGGGTTCCGACCACACGTCATTGGGAGGAAGGCAGAATGATCCCGTATTTCTCATGGAATCCCATCTTGTTTCCTCCGCTTCGCCGCGTAGTCCCCTCTGTCGCCGGAGAGATGGTGGTTGGGTACGGCTCTAGTCCCCGTAAGGAGTGCGGCTGGTTGGTCAGGTCGGTTGACGTTCTACGAATCCGGCCATCA
>JAIRNM010000266.1 GCA_031258055.1 Bifidobacteriaceae bacterium | reverse complement strand
CCTGCGCTGGCCTGACTATCCAGGCGGCCATCTTGGCCCTCAGCAAGTCCTCCAGCCCGGTCGGCATCCTGCTGCCCGGCGAGACGCTCGCCTATACGGTCACCGCGACCAACATCGGGGCGGCCGACTTCACCGACTCGCTGCCCGCCGTCGTCGTCGATAACCTCACCGCCACTTCGGACGATGCCGAGTTGCAGGCTGCTCCGACGGCATCGGCCGGGACAGTCACTTACGACGAAGACACCAAAGTGTGGCGCTGGGAGGGGCCGCTGGCGGTTAGCGCCAGCGTCACGATCAGCTACACAGTCAAGGTTGTAGCCGCAGGCGACGGCGCTAACCGAAACGTGGCCTGGCAACCGGCCGACCCGACTGACCCGGACACGCCGCCAGCCTGCGAGCAGACAGCTAGCCCGCCAGCGGACCCGGCGGCTGATCCAGCTTGCGCCGTCAACGATCACCCCTTGCCCAAGTTGACGCTGGCCAAGGAGCTGCTCAGCCAAGCCCCCTTCGCGCAGGGTAAGGCCGCCCTCTATCAGCTAACAATCACGAACTCGGGTAAGGCGCGCTTCTCGGCCAGCAAACCGGCGGTAGCTATAGATGACATCTCCGATCTGCTCGACGGTGGTGTCTTCAACCAGGATCAGAAAGTCGTGCCAGAGCAGGGCAGTCTGACTTACAACGAGTCGCGCTTGACTTGGACCGGGCCGCTGGAGATCGGCCAGAGCGTGGTCATCACCTACTCCGTCACCTGGCTGGCGATCGGCAACGGGACTATGCGGAACGTGGTCTGGCAGCCGGAGGTCCCAGCCAACCCCGGCGACACTCCTGACTGCGACGAGGGGACCGGTTTGACGCAAGGCCCAGCCGACCAGCCGTGCGCCCAGACCCTGGATCGCCGTCCCCTCCTCGAGATAGCCAAGACGTCTGACGCCACCGGCAAGACACTAACCGCCGGCGACACTGTCCACTACACCGTCACCGGAACTAACATTGGCCAAGCCGATTACGACGACAGTTTCAAAGCCGTGATCATTGATTCGCTGCGGCTGCTACTCGGCGCCGCGCACTACAACGATGACGCGGCAGCGATGATCGGCGATCAGCCGGTAGCGGACCCAGTCTTCGATCCTGGCCTGCGGACCCTCCGTTGGGAAGGCCCGCTGAAAGTCGACGAAACAGTCGAAATCACCTTTTCAACTACGCTGACAGCCGGTGGCACTGGCATTGGCCGGAACGTGGCCTGGAGCCCGCTCGACCCAGAAGATGACAATCCGCCGGTGCCCAATTGCCCCGAAGTTGAGCCGAGCATTGATCCGACCGGGGCCACGCGCGACCCAGTTTCCGGCGAGCCGTGCGCTGAGAACGTCTACCAGCGGCCTGCCCTGGGCCTGTCGAAGTGGTCGGATGCGTCCAGCCCCAAACCTGGTGACACGGTCACCTTCAAGATTGTCGGCACCAACACCTCAATGGTGGATTTCACCGAAGCGGTGCCAGCCATCATCGTCGACGATCTGACCGAGGTGCTTGACGACGCGGCCTTCGGCGGCCTGGAAGATGTGACCGTGACGGCGGCATCGGCCGGTGATCTTAGCTACAACGAGCCGCTGCTGACCTGGAGCGGCCCCCTGAAGTCAGGCGAGAACGTAGAACTCAACATCAAGGTGCGGCTTGGGCTGAGTGGCGATGGGTTCGTGCGGAACGTCTCTTGGCGGCCCAACAACCCACGCGGGCCGGTGGCGCCAGACTGCGACCAGGCGAGCGGCTCAACCGACCCGGAGACTATTGAGCCTTGCGCCGTGACTGACTTCGACAAGAGCGGGCTGAAGGTGACCAAGACGGCATCGCCCGCGGACCCGATGCCGAACACTGATGTCACCTACACCCTGACGGTTAAGAACGTCGGCCGGATCGCTTTCACGGACTCCTCGCCCGTTCGGTTGTACGACGACCTGTCGGAGCTGCTGAACGGCGCCGAGCTGACCGTCCTGCCAGCCGAGGTCACTCAGCCGCCGGTCGGCGACTTCAACTTGACGAAACTTCAGCCAGACTACGCGGGCGAGGGCAAAGGCACCTTCTTCTGGTCCGGTCCCTTGGCGCCGGGCGAGGTCGTCACTGTCACCTACACGGTCAAATTGGCTGACGCGATGTCGGCGACAAGAGGCAGCAATATTGCCTGGGTGCCGGGCGACCCGGCTAATCCGACTCCGCCAGCCTGCCTGGACGTAGCTCCAAGCGACGGCTTGGATGATGAAACCGGCGAGCCCTGCGCCAAAGTGACGCTGACGCCGCCCATCTTGGAGATAGACAAGACCTCAACTATCGTCCGGCCGGGCAGCGAGTTGCCGCCAAGCTACCCGAAGGCGGGTGACCAGGTCATTTACACTTTGACCATCACGAACGTTGGCAGCGGCGGCTACACCGAGAAGCACCCGGCGGTGGTGGTCGATTCGCTCTCTGGTGTGTTGGATGACGCCACTTGGGATGACCAATACGCGATCATCTCGGACCCGGTCTACGGTTCACTCAATTGGAACGACGATGCGGACGCACCGATGCTGACCTGGTCTGGCGAACTCCCGCGGAGCGGCTCAGTCGTGGTCCGTTATTCAGTGACTTTGACCGGATCGGCCGCTGGCAACGGCCAACTCGTCAACTTGGCATGGGCGCCGCCCGACCCGGAAAAGCCAGCCCCACCTAAGACCTGCGAAGAAGAGGAAGGGCCTTGGTGCGCCTCGACTGAACTGCCGTGGCCGGACCTGAAAGTCACGAAGTCTGTGGCCGAGCCGACTCGCGCCACCCGCATGAGCGGTCGGCTGACCTACACGGTGGAGGTTTCCAACACCGGTAAGGGCGATTTCACTAAGGCCGCGCCCGCCTTGATGAAAGACGATTTGTCGGATTTGTTGGACGATGCCGTCTGGGTAGGCGTCGACCAAGCTCCCGCCTCTGGGACGGCGGATTACAATGCGCCGATGCTCACTTGGAGTGGGCCGTTACCGGCCGGTGAAACTGTCAAACTGGTCTATTCATTGACCATCAAGAGCGGCGGTGACGGTAATATGCGGAACGTCGCCTGGTGCCCGGATTCGCCCGAGGCGCCTTTCAACCCGCCCGCCTGCGACCAAGAGTCGGGCGGCGAGGACCCAGCTACTGGTCAGCCCTGCGGGTCCGTTGACCTCCTCTGGCCGATCCTTGAGCTGGCCTCCAAGACGGTCGATGCTAGCGGACCGGTCGGCCCCGGGTCGGAGCTAACCTACACGGTGGTAGCCAAGAACACCGGCACAGGAGCGTTCACCGACGCCCTCCCGGCGTTGGTGAGCGATTCATTGAAGGCGGTGTTGGATGATTCCGAGCCGTTCGATCTGGCGACCGCCGCTGACGGCGGTGCCGGTGGCGAGTTCCACTATGACGCCGACGCAGCAGTACTCACCTGGACTGGGCCGCTCGCGGTCGGGGACGAGGTCAAGCTGACTTACAAATTGCGGCTGCGTGACGGCGGCGACGGCCTAGTCCGCAATGTGGCCTGGATCCCGGATGATCCGGCCGAAACGCCGCCGGAGGATTGCCCCGTACCGATGGATCCTGACGCTGGTGGTGCTGGCGGCGCTGGCGGGATCGACCCGACCTGTCAAGCGGTCGAAGTCGCGGTACCGTCACCACCGCCGAGCACTACCCCACCGCCATCAAGTTCGGTACCGACGGGTAGTACCACGCCACCGCCGCCGAGCGGCTGCGGTCAGGCCTGCGCCAACACCACCACCACGGTGCCGACCGACCAACTCCCGTTCACCGGCACGGCTTTCCCTGGCCTGGTCCTGGCGCTGGCGGCGCTGGCCATATTGGGCGGCGCCATCCTCAGAGCAGCCAGCCGCCGCCGCGACCAAAGCGGATGAACGGACACTAATGGCGCGTAATTACTGGCACGGACACAAATGACGCCTGCCCCCATCAGTGGAACGCGGCGAAGCCTCACTGGGTCAACGGAGTCGCAAGCCCACTTCGCAGGCGAGTTCTTCGAGCGGGTTGCCGTCAGACGAGCCCGTCGCTAGTTCCGGTAACTGATCAATCGTCTGGCTGTGGATTGATTCGCCGCCCAGTTCCCGGTCCCGGCTAAGCCCTCGGCCGAACTACCTCCGGCTGGAGCCTTGGCCGCACCGCCGACCAGTGCCGGACCGAATGATCCCGTCGCGTCGGTCTTGGGCTTAGACGGAGTAGACGCGTCGGGTGGCGTCTGGCCGCCAGACCCAGTCACCAGCAGGTTCTCGAGCACCGTCAGGACCTCTGCAGACGGCGGTTCGGTACTGCTGGCGGCGGCATCGGTCGCCTCGGCGAGGTCTTCTTGTACAGCCGCCGCGTCAATGGCCAGTCCGATAACCGAGCCTTGAGCGTCGTGCACATCAAGGCCCAAGGCCGGCGAGTAGAGAACCATTTCAAGGTCGGTTTGACCAAGCGGAACCTGGGCGGCATCGAACGTCACCGTCACTGGCGCTACATCGCCGAGATCGCCGATTGAGCCGCCATCGAAGCGAATGTGAGCCCAATCGTTGTAGGGCGATCCAACTGAGTAATCGGGTCGTTGATCCGGCGGCAACCCGCCCAACTGGTAGGCGTAGTTCATGATGCTCTCATACGAGGGATCGTTTTGGAGGGTTGTGTCATCCGGGCCACCGAGGCGCAAGCTCAGGTTGTGCCCCAGTTCATGCATCAGCGTGCCCCGCTCCTGAATCCGGCTGAAGCCATCTGGACCCCAGCTTTCATCGCCATCGGTAACCATCAGATCAGCGGCCGGAACACCGCGCGAGAGACCGGAGCTGCCGCTTTCCGCATAGCGATCCGCGTAAACGACGTAATGGAAAGCATC
>JAIRNM010000263.1 GCA_031258055.1 Bifidobacteriaceae bacterium | reverse complement strand
CAGCGCACAGCGCGGTCCTAAGGAAACGCGGCAAGAAGGCACTGCCGAGACTCAGGCGGTGCCGTGGCCGGGCGAGGAAGACCTAGGCCGCCTTAGCCGTCAAGACGAAGCCCGCGGCCTAGAACGCCGAGTCGCCCGTGTGGCCATCGACCTGGACCGTCCGCCGGAGACCGCGCAGGACGCCTATCTGCGCCTCCACCTCCTGTCGCACCGGTTGGTCAAACCGAACGAACTCAACTTGGAAGGCATTTTCGGCGTGCTGCCGAACGTCGTGTGGACCAACGCCGGGCCCTGCCAAGTCGAAGACTTTGAGCGGACCCGCTGGCGCATTGAAGCGGCTGGCCGCGGCCCGGTGCGCGTCTACGGCGTTGACAAATTCCCCGCCCTAACCGACTACGTGGTGCCCAGCGGCGTGCGGATCGCCGATTCCTCCCGCGTCCGGTTAGGCGCCTACTTAGCGCCCGGCACCACCGTCATGCACGAGGGTTTCGTCAATTTCAACGCTGGCACACTAGGCGCCTCAATGATTGAGGGCCGCGTCTCCCAGGGCGTGATCGTCGGAACGGAGGCCGACGTGGGCGGCGGCGCCTCGATCATGGGCACCCTGTCCGGCGGTGGCAAGACCCGCATCACGGTGGGCCCGCGCTCATTGATCGGGGCCAACGCCGGGATTGGCATCTCCCTCGGCGCCGACTGCGTGGTCGAAGCCGGGCTCTATCTGACCGCCGGGACCAAGTTGGCGGTCATTGAAGACACCGTGGCCGATGCCGCCCGGCCGACCTCCCCGTCTGCCTCGCCCGGCCTCCCTTCTGCGGTTGGCAGCCGGGTTGACCGCGTGGCCAAAGCCGCCGAATTGTCTGGGCAAGATGGCTGGCTGTTCCGCCGCGACTCGCTAACCGGCACCGTCCAAGCCATTCGGCGCCAACCCGGACTGGGCGCCAAGCTGAACGTGGAACTGCATGCGAACTGATCATCACCGTGACCAGAGAGCCGCGCCCGCGGGTTCGGACTACGTCCACATCCGCAAGCGGTCGCTGGTTACGGTCCTAGTCATCGCCGCTGGCGTCGCCGTCTTAGTGGCTGGCGCGGTGATAGCGGTCAACGCATTCTTGAACAGTCAGATTCCGCCGCGGGCGGCGGTCGCCGCCCATTGCGCTGCCAGCACCGATCTAGGCGTCGCTTCGCTTGACCCGGAGCAGTCAGCTAACGCCGCTTTGATCGCCGCCGTTGGCCAGTCCCGCGGCATGAGTCCTCGAGCGGTCACGATCGCCTTGGCCACGGCCATGCAAGAATCCGACCTGCGGAACATCGACTATGGCGATCGTGATTCGCTCGGCCTATTCCAGCAGCGCCCCTCACAGGATTGGGGCACGGCTGAACAGATCATGGATCCCCTTTACGCGGCGAATGAGTTCTACCGGGAGCTTGAGAAAGTCTCGGGCTTCGAGGATATGGCGGTCACCGAGGCCGCCCAAGCCGTGCAACGCTCTGCCTACCCCGATGCTTACGCTGATCATGAAACCGACGCCCGGTCTTTCGCTTCGACTCTGACCGGGCATTCCCCGGCCGGGCTGATCTGTGTTTTCAACGACGCGCCAAAGGCGGTTGGTCCGGACGGCTTCCTCAGCGTCTTCCGCTCCGAATGGGGCGACGGGCCCGCCGACCGGGCCACCGCCAAGGAAGCCAAACCGGCCGATGGCACCAAGTCTGGCGAACCAGCCACAGTCACCCTTAGGGGTTCCTCGGACACCGAAGCCTGGGCCTACGCCGCCTGGGCCACCGCCAAGGCCGATCAACTCGGCATCGACTCCATCGAAGTGGACGGGCGCCGCTGGGAGCGGCAATCTGGCGCCTGGGCCCCAGCCCCAAGTCCAACCGGGCCTAACGGGGAGACAAAACACGGCGTCATCGTCCAACTGGCTTGAGGGTCGTTTCCTCTTTTCCGGGCGTCTCGTCTTGAGCGGACGTTAGGCCAACCGCTTGCCCCGCCGACCCGAGCGATGGCCCGCGCGACCTCTCAGGAACGGCGGTTGATCGGCACGTAATCCCGTTTCGGCGAGCCGACATAAACCTGCCGGGGACGACCGATCCGACCGGCCGGATCAGAGATCATTTCACGCCATTGGGCGATCCAGCCCGGCAACCGCCCAAGCGCGAACAACGCCGTGAACATTGAGGAGGGAAAACCCATGGCGCGGTAGATGATGCCCGTGTAAAAGTCGACGTTCGGATAGAGGCGCCGCTCAACGAAGTAATCGTCGTTGAGCGCGACTTGTTCGACTTCATAGGCGATGTCCAGCAGTTCGTCTTTGACGCCCAAAGCCGCTAGGACGGCATCGGCGCTCTGCTTGACAATGGCGGCGCGCGGGTCGTAACTCTTGTAGACGCGGTGGCCGAATCCCATCAGCTTCATGCCGGAAGTCTTGTCTTTGACCCGGGTCATGAACTCTTTGGGTTCAAGTTCGTTGTCGCGGATGTAGGACAGCATGTTCAAGACGGCCTCGTTAGCGCCGCCGTGGAGCGGGCCGGACAGGGCCGACACGCCGCCTGACACGGACATATACAGGTTCGCTTGGGCTGATCCGATCATCCGGACCGAAGAAGTCGAACAGTTCTGCTCGTGGTCGGCATGGAGGATAAGCAGGGAATCAAGGGCCCGGTAGAAGACCTCCGGAACCTCGAATCTCTCGCCTGGAAGCTGGAAGGTCATGCGAGCGAAGTTCTCAATGTAGCTTTGCCCGTGCTTGGGGTAAAGCAGGGCGTTCCCTTGGGCGCGCCTGTAGATATACGAGATGATGGTCGGCATTTTGGCAATGACGAGCGAGGTCGCCAGCGACACCGCCGCTGGGTCTTGGGGATCAAGCGATTCGGGGTAGAAGCCGGCCATCATGTTGATGGCCGCACCTAAAGTGGCCATCGGATGCGCCCGGCGCGGCATCACCGAAAAGATCTGGCGGAAATCGTCCGACAGATACATGTGCTTGTCAATCCTGGTTTCGAACGCCTCCAACTCATGGGCGCTAGGTAATTCCCCCCTGATTAGCAGAAGGGCCACCTCCAAGAAGGTCGAATCCTTGGCCAGCTGCTCGATCGGATAGCCCCTGTAACGGAGAATCCCCTGGTCACCGTCAATAAAAGTGATTTCGGAGGTACAGGGCGCGGTATTCGCGAAACCAGGGTCCAGGGCGACCAGCCCGGTGGTGTTCATCAGCGGGCTGATCACCATGCCGTGATGGCCCTGGCTGGCCGGGACCGTTGCCAAGGCGAGGGTCTGTTCGCCCACTTCAAGGCGCGCATTTGGAGGCGGGTCGATCGTTCGAGTTTGACCTGTCGCCTGGTCCGAGCTTGGCCTAGGAGCCTCAGCGATCTCTTGAGCGGCGGCTTGAGCCTCCTCTTTAGTCGCGCTTTGTGTCGCGGCCTGAGTTGTGGCATGGGCTGTTGCCTTGGTTGGAGCCATAGATGCACCTCCTGGTTATAGTCAGACAGTTCGTGACCAGTCTTTTAGACAGCTTTTGGCTAATTATGCCCTACGTTGGTGGTAGCAAATCTG
>JAIRNM010000153.1 GCA_031258055.1 Bifidobacteriaceae bacterium | reverse complement strand
CACCGCCCACCATGGCCGCCGGCGTGGCAGTATGGTGCGGATCTTGGAAGGGCGGGCGCCTGATCAACCCGGCGCAAGCGTCAAGGTGCCCGGCGATCGAATGCAAAGCCGTCACTTCGACCGCTTGTTGCTCGTCTAAGCCGGGCAGAATCCCCGGCAGACGCGACGCCAACATAGTCTTGCCGTTGCCGGGGGGACCTTCGAGCATCAGATGATGGCCACCTGCGGCGGCGATCTCAAGGGCGTAGCGGGCGCTGGCTTGACCGACGACATCGGCCAGGTCGGGGCAAGGCAGATTGGCTGGCGCCGGACGGCTGGTCTGGGAAGTGGAGGCGAGCCGATCCGCTCGGGGCGCCTCAATCGCCGCGCCGAACCGCCAGACAAGCTCTTCGAGCGACTCGACCGCCATCACTTCAGCGCCTTTGACCAACGCCGCTTCGGCTGCCGCCGCTGCCGCTACCACCACCCGCCCCCGTCCGGCCGCGACGGCGGCGGCTACTGCCGGAAGCACACCCCGGACCGGGCGGACGCGACCATCGAGGGACAGTTCGCCCAGGTAGACGGTGCCGTCTTGGGCTTCCTGGGTGATCACACCGGCTGCGATCAGCAGCGCGACAGCGATCCCAAGGTCGAATCCCGTGCCGGTCTTGGGCAAATAGGCGGGCGAAAGATTAGCTGTGACACGCCGGTCCGGAAACCCGAATCCAGCCGACGCAACCGCTGCCCGGACCCGGTCGCGCGACTCCCCCACCGCCGCGTCCGGCAACCCCACCAGCACAAACGCTGGCAGACCAGATTGAGCCAGGACTTCGACATCAACAATGTGGCCTTCCAAACCGGTCAATCCGACCGCCAGAGTGTGTCCGATCCGGGTCATGGCATGACCCCTTCGATGTGTTCGATCGCCCTTCCGGCGGCGGTGCCGGTGGTTACGGCGATGACGTCGATCCGCACCACCTCCGCGTGATGGTCGTGGCTGACCAGCCAGGCCGCGGCCAGGCGGCGCAGCCGGGCTAGTTTCTCGGCCGTGACAGCGGCGGCTGGGACACCGCAGACAACCGACCGGCGAGTCTTGACCTCAACAAAGACCAACGTTCGCGGGTCAGCTTGGGCTACCAAGTCGAGTTCGCCTTCGCGGGTGCGCCAGTTGCGGTCTAGTAGCTTCCAACCCTTCAGAGTCAAGAAGGCGGCGGCGACCGCTTCGCCGTAGCGGCCCAACGCCCGCCGGGAGCCGCCCGCCCATCCGGAGCCAGCGGCGGGCTTAGCGTCAACGGTCCGGCGGGGGGTGGAAGTCATGCCCCAAGCTTGGCGGAACCGATCACGCCACGGGGACGATCAACCAAAAGCCTGTGGAAAAGACAATTCATCGGGTCTTCCGAGGCGCCATGTCCCGTGGCGCGGCGGTGCCTGACCAGACCAGCCTGGGGCGACGGCATCGCCCCGTGCTAGCTACGGTATGGGGGCGAAAACCGCGCCGGGGTTGCGGAGCAGGGCCAAACGGCTGGGTGGCCAGAGCCGGAGCTGGGCCACGCCGACTACGTCATCAAGCACCACCGCACCGCCCAACGGGTCACTTTGGTGGTAGCGCGAATCAAGGGAATCGCCACGGTTGTCGCCCATAACCCAAACCGCGTCCGGCGGCACCACGACGGAGAAACTGCCCTCGCCCGCGGTCGCCGCTACGCAACCGCCGGAGGCGGTGTAGGTCTCGTCAATCGGCACACCGTTAACCGTCAAGCGGGCGTCAGCCGATTCGCAGGCGACTTCATCACCAGCCACTCCGATCACCCGTTTGATCAGGTAATCATCCGATGACGACGGGGCCAGACCAAGCGCCTGGGCGAACCCATGGAGCCAAGCCCCCAACCCGGTGTCTTCCGGCAGGGCCGAAACCGCGTCCGACCAGCCGCCAGGATCGTGGAAGACCACAATGTCGCCGCGATGCACCTTCAGCGGACCGGGCGCCAGCTTGGACACCACAACCCGATCATTGATCAAGAGCGTTGGCTCCATAGACTGTGAGGGGATGTAGAACGACTGGATTACAAATGTCTTGAGCACAAACGAAGCGACAAGCGTGGCCAGCAATGTGAAACCAATGTCGAACCAAATCGAATGTTGTGAGGGCGGGGAGATAGCGTGTGTTGGCCCGGCGCCGTGCCGTGCCCCTCCCCGCAAGATAGTCACCACATGAGCCTAACGCCCCGTCCGTCGGCGCGGACTAAGGCAAGTTAATGTCCGGTTTGGCCAGTTCCTCAATGTTGACGTCCTTGAAAGTGACCACCCGAACCGACCGCACGAAACGGGCTGACCGGTACACATCCCAGACCCAAGCGTCCGCCATCTTGACCTCAAAGAAAACCTCGCCACCAGCCGACCGGACTTGCAGATCGACATGATTGGCCAAGTAGAAGCGGCGCTCAGTCTCAACCACATAACCGAACAGATTCACCACGTCGCGATATTCGCGGTACAGCGACAACTCGGCATCGGCCTCATAGGATTCAAGGTCTTCGGCGCTCAATTGGCTCCTCCGTCGGGGGGCGGCACGGCTGCGAACACCTGACCAGGGTTCCGCAACAAGGCGAAGCGGTCAAGCGGCCAGGTCCTAACCTGCGCGATTCCGACCACATTGTCCAGCGCCACCGATCCGCCCAGCGCCTGGTTCTGGTGCGCCCGCGAGTCACCCGAGTGGGCGCGGTTGTCGCCCATCACCCAGACGGCGTCTTTGGGCACAACTATCGAAAACGGGGTGTCCGATGCCGCCGCCCCCGCCGCCACATAGGTTTCGTCCAGCGGGAAGCCGTTGACAGTCACAGGGCTGCCGTCCCCCAAGCAAGCGACTGTGTCGCCAGCGGTTCCAATGACTCGTTTGATGAGGAAATCCTTCGAGTCGGCTGGAGCCAGGCCGATCGCTTCCGCCGCCTTGCGGATTGAGCCCACCAAGCCGCCTGGTTTAGACAGTGAGCTATCGGTCGGCACCGCCCAATCGGTTGGCTTCTCGAACACGACGATGTCGCCGCGAT
>JAIRNM010000160.1 GCA_031258055.1 Bifidobacteriaceae bacterium | reverse complement strand
CCGTATAGCTTAAGCCGACGGCCCCCGAGATAGCTAACCCGTTACGCAGCCATTGATAGGCGACACTCGCGTTAGACGGATCACGGGCGCCTAGCTTGGCCGCCAGTGTGGTGCCCACTGCGGGCGTGTCCGCCGCGCTGCCGTCGGCCTTGGTTATAGCTACCGAAGCGACCGAAGCTTCCAACGGATTGAAGATCCGGACGTCGTATTGGTAAGTCCCCGAGTATCCGGTGATGGAACTGATCGCTACATGGTAGGTGTCCACCTGGCCCGCCGCGGGCTTGGTTACCACGTTGGCGGGGAAACGGAAGGCGAAAGTGCCCATATCGCCGTAACCCACGCCGAGGGTTGACTGCGGGATGATCGTCAGACCGTTTACAGTCGAGCCGTTCTTAGTCACCGCGACTCTGGCACCCCCAAAAGAAAGAGACGATCCGGTAGAGATTGACCAATCCATAGTCGCGGTAGAGAAATCGCTGTCGGTTAGCTGGTACGGGAAGTATCCTGCCCCCGGCCAGGCGACAAACTGCGGTGATGACCAGGCGGTCGAATAGGAAAAGCTGAACGGCGGATCAGCGCTGGTGTTGAAAGTCGTAGTGGTGCAAGAACTGGTCGGGAAGCACTGGCCGGAGGAGTCGCCCCAGACCAACGCGTTCGCGTTGGAAGTCGAACCGGAGCCCATTGTTGTAACTCCAGGTGACAGGCTCCAGCGCCGATGCCCGAGCGAGTCAACGCCGACATCATCCACATAGGCGGCGATCGCTTTGGCCCCGGCCAAGATGCCGTCCCCGCCCGAGCCGCGGGCAATGTTCGAGCGGGACGCCAAGAAAGCGCCGTTGTTGGTCCAGCAGGGCCAGTTGGACGGCGGCCAGTGGCTGAGATTACCTTTGGCTTGCATTATCAGCGCCGTCCGGCGGGCGGCGCTGGAAGCGTTCGCGTTCTCGGTTACCGGTTGCAAGCCCGCCATCCGCCTCAGGTAGTTCAACGTGTCGAAAGTGGCGGTGTGGGCGGCGGCGCTGATGGAGCCCGGGTTACAGTTAGCGACCGAGCCGGTCCAGCCCA
Organism: Bifidobacteriaceae bacterium; assembly: GCA_031258055.1. Lineage (GTDB taxonomy): Bacteria > Actinomycetota > Actinomycetes > Actinomycetales > WQXJ01 > JAIRTF01. The sequence continues at coordinate 4,847 of JAIRNM010000160.1, read as the reverse complement.
TCGGGGTGTTCCGGGCCGGCAGGTAGTAGGTCCGATACGCGCTCGCGACCGCCGCCTTATTGGTCCGGTCGATCGCCGGGATAGTCGCTAGCGGCGCGGCGCTGTCCGTTCCCGCACTGGTCCTGCTCCTGTTTTCGGCTTGGGCGGCGGCGTCCACTGGCGCCGGTTCGCCAAGCTGAGCCTGGCCGTCGCTGCCGTTCTTCCCGATTGCCCGTGCCGCCGTTCCGGTGTCTCCGGGACCGGCTCCCAGCGCGTCCGGGCCAGGTAGGCCGATAACGGCAGGAACAGCGATCAGAGCGATGCCGGTCAAATAGAGGGCGGTCTTCTTGGAACGTGACAGCGTTGTTCTCATTCGGGGGGCCTTCTTCGTAAACCAGATCAATGAGCTTGTGCCAGGAGCTACCAGACTGGGCGACCCGGACTGGCAGGCACAGCGCGATTCTAGCCCCCCACACCGACACTACAAATTCGCCCAGCGCAATTCCCCTTGGGGGGTCCTTAGTCGTTTCGCACGGTGAGGGTCAGGGCGGCGATGGGACCGCTTTGATCAGCGTCAGTTTCGGAGCGGCCCGTAGCGGATCTCCCCGGAGGATGATCCACTTCAACCCCATCGCCATCATGAATCCGGCCAGCCAACAGGTCGCGGGCCAACTGATCGCCGATCTCGCGTTGGATCAGGCGTCGCAACGGCCTAGCCCCAAACGATGGGTCATAGCCCTCCAGTGCCAACCAGTCACGTGCGGCGGGAGTGACCTCAATGGTCAGCCTTCGAGCGGCCAAGCGCTGGTTGAGCGAGCGCACCATCAGATCAACGATCTGCCCTATGTCCGCCAGACTCAAAGCGTCAAAGATCAAGACATCATCTAACCGGTTCAAGAACTCCGGCTTGAAGGCGGTCCGCACAGCGCCCATGACCGCCTCGCGCTGGTCTTTAGGCGGCATAGTCAAATCGACTAGATACTGCGAACCAAGGTTGGAAGTCAACACCAAGATGACGTTCCGGAAATCAACCGTCCGGCCTTGGCCGTCTGTCAGCCGGCCGTCGTCAAGCACCTGCAACAAGATGTCGAACACTTCCGGATGGGCTTTCTCAACTTCATCTAAGAGCACCACCGAATAGGGGCGCCGGCGGACCGCTTCGGTTAGCTGACCGCCTTCTTCATAGCCCACATAGCCGGGAGGCGCGCCGACCAGGCGCGCCACCGAATGCTTCTCCGAATACTCCGACATGTCGATGCGAACCATCGCCCGCTCGTCGTCAAACAAGAAGTCGGCCAGCGCGCGGGCCAACTCCGTCTTGCCCACGCCAGTGGGCCCAAGGAACAAGAAGGACCCGGTCGGCCGGTTCGGGTCGGAAACGCCGGCGCGGGCGCGGCGGACGGCATCGGACACCGCCGCGACCGCCTTCTTCTGGCCGATCAACCGCTTGCCGATGACTTCCTCCATGCGAAGCAGCTTGACTGTCTCTCCTTCAAGCAACCGGCCGGTCGGAATGCCGGTCCAGGACGAAACCACCTCAGCCACCTCATCTGGGCCAACCTTGTCGGGTACCAGCGGAACGCCGTCGGGAGCGGCGCTGGCGGCGGCATCGTCAGCGTTTTCGGTCCGTTCCGCCTGCGCCAAAGCGGCCTGAACGGGCGGGATCTCGCCGAACCGCAAGCGTGAGGCCTCCGCCAAATCGCCGCGTAACTCAGCCTGCTCGGCGGCGGTGGTCAGCTCATCTAACCGGGCTCTGAGGTCGCCAACCTTATTGCGATCGGCGCGCTCCCGGTCCCAGCGGGCCCTCAGCGCATCGAGTTCTTCACGGCGGTCGGCCAGATCGGCGCGGAGCTTAGCGAGGCGCTCCAGCGAGGATTCGTCCAGTTTCTTCTCTTTACCTTTGACCGAGTCGAGGAGGTACTGCTCCTCCATTTCAAGGCGGAAAACGGTGCGCTGGAGCTGGTCAATCTCCACCGGGTTGGACGTCAGTTCCATTCGCAAACGCGAAGCCGCTTCATCCATCAGGTCAATCGCCTTGTCCGGAAGTTGACGCCCGCTGATATAGCGATCTGACAGGGTGGCGGCCGCCACCAAGGCCGAATCGGCAATCGTCACATGATGGTGCGCCTCATAGCGCGGCGCAATCCCGCGCAGAATGGCAATCGTGTCCTCAACCGAAGGCTCACCCACGAAGACCTGCTGGAAGCGCCTTTCCAGAGCCGGGTCCTTTTCGATCCGTTCGCGGTATTCGTCCAGGGTGGTGGCACCAACCATGCGCAGCTCGCCGCGCGCGAGCATCGGCTTGAGCATATTGCCGGCGTCCATTGAGCCTTCGGCGGCGCCAGCGCCCACCACGGTGTGCAGCTCATCAATGAAAGTAATGACCTGGCCATCCGAGTTCTTGATTTCTTCCAAGACCGCTTTGAGGCGCTCCTCGAATTCCCCGCGATACTTCGCGCCCGCCACCATTGATCCCAGGTCCAGGGCAATCAGTTGTTTGTCTTTGAGCGCGTCTGGCACGTCGCCCTTGACGATCCGCTGGGCCAGGCCCTCAACCACCGCCGTCTTACCCACGCCCGGTTCGCCAATCAACACCGGATTGTTCTTGGTGCGCCGCGACAAGACCTGAATGACGCGCCGAATCTCCTGGTCACGGCCTATAACCGGATCAAGTTTGCCATCCCGGGCGGCTTCGGTCAGGTCGCGGCCGTACTGGCCGAGCGCGTCGAAGGTGCCTTCCGGGTTAGCGCTGGTGACCTTCTGGCCGCCCCGCAGTTCCGGTAGCGCGTCGGTCAGGGCTTTGGGGCTGGCACCGTTCTGACGCAGGATTTCACCGGTTTGGCCTTCCAGCCCGGCCAAGGCAATCAGCAGGACCTCGGCCGACACATAGGAGTCGCCCTGGGAGTCCGCCAGTTTCCTCGCCTCTTCCAGGGCCGCCAACAGTTGGCGCCCGACCTGTGGCTGACCGGTTGACGCGCCCGATGCCGTCGGTAGAGCAGTCAGCGCCACTCGCGTTTCGGTGCCGATCGCCTGGGTTTGGGCGTGCGCCAGTTCTGCCAGCCTGAGGGCAAGCCCCTCCTGGTCCAACCAGAGCGCGTTCAACAGGTGCAAAGGCTCGACCGTCGGGTTGCCAGCGGCGGCGGCTTGCTGAATCGCGTCCTGAAGAGCGTTACGCGACTTGGTCGTTAGTTTCTCAATATCCATCGATTGTCTCCTGCTCCCCTCGAGGCTCCGGACTGCTAATTCACTATCCAAAGACAATAGCCAGGGTTGAGTCTACTACGCTCAACTTTCATCTCACGCCGCCCCCAGCACCGTTCCAGGGACGCGGAACACTGGTGCCAGGCACCGAGCGTTCCGCCCCAGACGGAACACTGGTGCCAGGCACCGGGCGTTCCGCCCGAGCCTGGCATTGGGGCGCCGAGCCCCGGCTCTAGACCAGGGCGAGTTCCTCCTCAAGGCGGGGTTCGTCCCCTGGGCGTGCCACTGAGCGCTGCCCCGGTCCGTTGTACAGCGACAACGGCCTGATGAGTTGATTCGCTTCGAGCTGTTCCATGATGTGGGCGGTCCAACCGGTGATGCGCGAAGCGACGAAGAGCGGTGTGAAGGTTGCCGTGTCGAAGCCCATCAGATGATAGGCCGGCCCGGACGGGTAATCCAGGTTCGGCTGAATGCCTTTGCGGGAAGTCATTGCCTCGTTGAGAGCGTCGTAGAGTTCCGCCAAGTCGGGCCGCTGGTAATGGTCTACTAGCTGATCGAGCGCGGCTTTCATAGTTGGCACACGGGAATCGCCGTTCTTGTAAACGCGGTGGCCAAAGCCCATGATCTTCCGTTTATTGGCAAGCGCTGTTTCCAGCCAACTCTCGGCCCTGGAGGCGGAGCCGACCTCTTCAAAGACATCCATAACAGCCTCATTGGCGCCGCCGTGCAAGGGACCTTTAAGCGCGCCGATCGCTCCGGTGACGGCTGAGTACAGGTCCGACAGGGTCGAAGTGATCACGCGGGCGCAGAAGGTCGAGGCGTTGAAGGAATGCTCGGCATAAAGGACCATCGAGACGCGGAAGCATTCGACGACCACGTCCGGCGGCACTTCGCCGAAGGTCATACGCAAGAAATTCGAGCAGTAGTCCAGGTCCTCGCGCGGCTCAATCATCCGTTGACCGCGGCGCCGGCGTTGGTCGTAAGCGATGATCGCGGGAATCTGGGCGAATAGCCGCAGCGCCTTCGCCTGGTTCGCGGCGGGATTCTGCTCCCAAGCATTCGGGTCGGTTGTGCCCAGGTAGCTGACCGCCGTCCTGAGCACGTCCATCGGATGGGCCCCAAGCGGGATCGCGTCGATTACCGCCTTGGTATGTCCGGTCATGGCGCGCTGTGATCGTTCGATCTCGGAGAAGACTTCGAGTTGGGCGCCAGTCGGCAGCTCGCCGTTCCAGAGCAGGTAGGCGACCTCCTCAAAGCTGCACTGTTCGGCTAGCTCCTGCACCGGGTAGCCCCGGTAAAGCAGCGAGTTTGTTTCTGGGTTGACGCTGGAGACGGCGGTCGTGTCGACCGTCACGCCGTAAAGGCCTTTGCGAATCTCGGTCATGGCCGGTTCCTCTTTCTTTTGGCAGACAGAACTCGGGGGAACCGGGGGTGTTTTAGTGGGGTAGAACTCGTTGCCGCCTGTGCGAAAACGAGCTTTGGCCCAGCGTTCCAGCGCGGCGGCCAAAGCCGCCGACGGCTGTGTAGCTGTCGCTGGGGCGGGATGTAGCCCCGCGTAAGGTCATGTTAGCATCCCAAATTGATAATGCTGACGCAAAGACGCCGGCCGGGCGCCCCCGGTCCGTGGTCACCAACGTCATCCTGCGCGAATACAAGAGGGCTCACCC
>JAIRNM010000144.1 GCA_031258055.1 Bifidobacteriaceae bacterium | reverse complement strand
CCGCCGTCTTCACGCCAGGCGAAACCGCCGCGAGCTTTGATGGCCCGCGCCGCCGGACGGCGCAAATCCGCGTCCAGCGCCACCGGGTTGACTTTGACGCCTGGATTCATCAAGTTCAGCGGGTCGAACAGCCCTTTGAACCGCCCCATTAGTTCAACCGCCGCCGACGAGTACATCAATTCCAACAGTTCCGAGCGCGCCCGGCCGTCGCCATGTTCGCCTGAGAGCGAGCCATCATGCTCCACCACCAATTCCCCCGCCGCCCGCATGAACCGCCGGAACACCTTCGAACCCCGCTCAAACGGGAAATCGATTCTGATGTGGACGCAGCCGTCGCCAAGATGCCCGTAAGGCAAACCCTCAAGCTTGAACTCATCTAACAAGCGGTTGAAGTCACGCAGATAAGAGCCCAAGTTATCGGGCGGGACAGCGGCGTCTTCGAAGCCGGGCCAGCCTTGATGGCCATGGGGCGTCCGTCCACCTAGCCCGGCGCCTTCTTCGCGCAAGCGCCACATTGCCCGCACTTCGGTCCCTGACACCAGCGTGCGGCGCTGGTTGGTGTCGGCGACGGCGGCCGCCGCCTCGGCCGCGGCCGCCTCAGAGAACTCGACCATCAGCCAGGCGCCGCCCTCGGGCAGATCGGGCACTGTGCCACCGTGCCGCTTATAAACCTCGACCAGCCTGGCGTCTAGGCCCTCCACCGCTAAGGGCTTCAGCGGGAGCAAAGCGGGGACCGCGTCGGCGGCATCGGGCAAAGTCGGGTAACCGAGCACCAGCAGGACCGGATTAGCCGCTAAAGGCACCAACCGCAGCTCCGCTTCGGTCACCAGGCCAAGCGTCCCCTCGCTGCCGACCAGCGCCTTCGCTAGATCGCCGGACTTTTCGGGGAGGAGATGGTCCAGGCCGTAGCCGCTGATCTGTCTGCGGAAACGGCCGAATTCGGTGCGGATTGTGGCCAGGTTCGCCGCCACCAACTCGGCCAACCCTGGCACGGCGCTAAGGTCGCCAGCCTTCGCTTCGATGTGGCGGCCGCGACCATCGATCAAGCTAAGTGAGATGACGTTGTCCGCCGTCCGCCCGTAGGCGACAGCGTGGTTACCGCAGGCGTTGTTGCCGATCATGCCGCCGAAGGTGCAACGCGAATGGGTTGACGGATCGGGACCGAAGCGCAAGCCATGCGGCATGACAAGACGCTGTAAAGAATCCATCACCGCGCCCGGTTGGACGCGGGCCGTGCGCCCCGCCAGATCAATGTCGAGGATCCGGCCCAGGTGGCGGGAAGTGTCAACCACAATGCCGGGGCCGACCGCGTTACCCGCACAAGAAGTGCCCGCGCCACGCATGGTCACCGGGACTTCGAACTGCCTGGCGATGTCGCCTATGGCGACCAAATCCGCGCTGTCACGCGGGAAGACAACCACCTGGGGGACAACGCGGTAGTTGGACGCGTCGGTCGAATACAGCGCCTTCGTCAACGTGCTCGCGTCGACCTGGCCTTGAATGGCCTGGGCGATGGCCGTCACCAACTGTTCGGCCCGCACGTTGTCTTCCACGTCACACTAGTCTTCCACGGCAGCGGACGCACCCCGGGTCATCCGGCGCGAGCCCGCTCAAGTCACCCGGCGCGAACCGTCATCCTCGCAGAGCCAATGTCACCCGGCGCGAAGAGCCGACGTCATCGTGCGCGAAGTCGCAGGATCGCCCCGTGCCCAAGCCTGCTTTCCCCCGGCGCGGAACGACGGGCGGAGTGTCTGTCATCGCGCGCGGAGCCGGACCGTTCCACTAATGACGCCCGTCCCCATTAGTGAAACGGCCCGGACGACGGGTTCAGTCAGTAGGTCTGCGGCGGGTAATATCCCTGGCCGCCAGCGTCGAATTGGTTTCCCCCCGGCGCCGTCGGAGAAGCCAGCAGCACCAGCAGGATGATGGGGCCGGCAATCGGTATGAGCACAAACAGGAAGCTCACGCCGGATCGGCCCGTGTCGTGAAGGCGGCGCCAGATCAAGGCGAGGTTTGGCACTAAGACAGCCAAGCTATACAAGGACATGACTCCCAGAACGACCGACGCTAAAGCAGCGCCGCCGACTTCCACCCCGCTGTAAGTGCTGGATTCGAAACTCAAAAAAGCGGCGCCGCCGGCTGCGAATAGGGCTACGTAAAGAAGGGTGCCCACAATCCCGTTGAAGAGGAACCACCACCAGTACTCGCCGCGCGAGGCGCGGCCAGAGAAGGTCGCGTACTTCTGGAAGCCGCGCTTGATGGCCGCCCCGAACCCAATGCCGTACCAGGGCTGATCGATTCCTGGATCGCCCGTCTGGACACCGGGCTGGCTGAAGCCGGGCTGTCCGGCGTAGGAATTGGCCGGAGCAGTGTACTGCGGGGCCGCATAACCCTGCTGGCCAGCGTAGGGGTCGGCGGGCGCGCCGTACTGCGGTTGCTGTCCGTATTGGGGTTGACCAGATTGCGGCTGGCCGTACTGCGGCTGTCCGTACTGTTGCTGTCCGTACGGCTGGGTCCCATATTGCGGCTGGCCGTACTGGCCGTTAGGCCCCGGTTCGGTGGTCATGGGCGTTCCTTTGCTTCGGGGGACGAATTACAATGCCAGCCTAGTGCCCAAGCCGTGCTCCGCGCACTGGTAGCGAGCGGGTGTTCATTACCGCCGCGAGCCTGCGGCCAGCGACGTCCGACCGTCGTTCAGCGTAGGGGATCAACTCGAACGGTCCGCCGGTCAAAGCCGCGTCCGCGATCAGATGATGCGGAGCGCTGGCGGTGACCACCGTTCTGACTAGGTCGCCTGGGGCGACGGCATCGGCCAACGGAGACAAATGGACCAGACGCCCCTCACGCGACCGACCCGACACCCGTGAACGGGCGGCGTCCTTACGTCCCTCGGCCGCCGCGATCAAGACCTCCACCGCCTTGCCGACCTGCCCGGCCCCGTCCGCCTGGCTGATGCCGTCCTGGAGCGCGACTAAGCGCTGGAAGCGATCGGTGACCACTTCGGGTGGAACTTGGTCCGGCATAGTGGCCGCCGGCGTGCCCGGACGAATCGAGTACTGGAAAGTGAAAGCGCTGGTGAAGCGCGCCTCAGCGACCAGGTCCAGGGTGTCTTGAAAGTCCTTTTCAGTTTCACCTGGGAAGCCAACAATCACGTCCGTAGAAATGGCCGCGTCTGGCATAGCGTGGCGCACGCGCTCTAGCAGACCCAAGAAGCGTGCGCCCCGGTAGGACCGGCGCATCGCCCGCAGAATCCGGTCCGAGCCGGACTGCAACGGCATATGTAACTGCCTGGCCACGACCGGAGTTTCGGCCATCGCCGCGATCACGTCGTCGGAGAAAGCGGCTGGGTGGGGCGAGGTGAAACGAAGACGTTCCAGTCCCTCAATCCGCCCGCAGGCGCGCAGCAGTTTGGCGAAAGCGCCGCGATCGCCGAATTCGGCGCCATAAGAATTGACGTTCTGGCCCAGCAGCGTGACCTCGACCGCACCGGAACGTACCACCGCTTCGACTTCGGCCAGGATGTCGCCCGGCCGCCGATCCCGTTCGCGCCCGCGCAGCGACGGCACTATACAAAAGGTGCAGGTGTTGTTGCAGCCGACGGAGATCAACACCCAGGCGCTGAAGGGCGATTGGCGGCGGGCGGGCAGGCTTGAGGGGAACGTGCTCAAGGCCTCTTCGATCTCGACTTGGGCTTCCTGGTTGACCCTGGCCCGTTCCAGCAGCGCCGGCAGCGACCGCAGGTTGTAGGTGCCGAATACGACATCGACCCAGGGTGCCTTCTCAACGATCCCGGCCCGGTCCTTCTGGGCCAGACAACCGCCCACCGCGATCTGCAGACCAGGATGATTCTGCTTCATTTCACGCAGTTGGCCCAGGTTGCCGAACAGACGTGTGGCGGCGTTTTCCCTGACAGCGCAGGTGTTTAGGACCACCACGTCGGCCTCAGGAAGCCCCTGGACATGGATCGGCTTCCCGCCCGCGGCGACATAGCCGGCCGCGTCCAGCACGCCCGCAATGCGCTCCGAGTCGTGGACATTCATCTGGCAGCCGAGCGTCCGCACGGCGTAAGTACGAGGTGGTTCGGGAGTCATAGCGCCGATTAGCTTAGTTTGCCCTGTGCAGTCTTGCCACGTAGCCTCTGGGGACCGCGCCGGACGACGGCATCGGCCGTACCAAGCGATTCCTATTGATATGCCACGCACTGGACATGAGCAGGTAAAGCGAGCGGTTAGAATCGAAGGATGGACAGCCCGCGCCCAACCGTCGCCTCGCTGCGCAAGGTCAATAAGCACTTCGGCGAGTTGCATGTGCTCAAAGACATCGACCTAGACGTGGCGGCCGGCGAAGTGGTAGTCGTGATAGGCCCATCCGGGTCCGGGAAATCCACTCTGATTAGGGCAATCAACCGGCTTGAGGCAATCGATTCAGGGGAAATCCAGATTGGCGGACGACCGCTGCCGCAAGAAGGCCGGGAGCTGGCAAAGCTGCGGGCGGACGTCGGGATGGTCTTCCAATCCTTCAACTTGTTCGCCCACAAGACGATCCTCCACAACGTGTCGCTCGGGCCGCGCAAAGTCCGGGGTCTGACTAAATCTGAGGCGGAGTCCAAGGCCATGGTCCTGCTCGAACGGGTCGGCGTGGCCGACCAAGCCCACAAACTGCCCGCCCAATTGTCCGGCGGCCAACAACAGCGGGTCGCCATAGCGCGGGCGCTGGCCATGGAGCCGAAGATCATGCTGTTCGACGAACCGACCAGCGCGCTTGACCCGGAGATGATCAACGAAGTGCTAGATGTCATGGTTGACCTCGCGAAGGAGGGCATGACCATGGTTGTGGTCACACACGAAATGGGTTTCGCCCGGAAAGCGGCGGACCGGGTGATGTTTATGTCAGACGGCGAAATCCTTGAGCGGGCGGCACCCGAAGCTTTCTTCACGCGCCCTCGGACTGACCGTGCGAAGGAATTCCTCGCCAAGATTTTGACTCACTGAAATCAAGTGAGCGACGGCCTCCCCCAAAACGACCAAGAAATGAAGAGAATGAGGATAACGTGAAGGAGAAAACGATGAAACGACTCTCTGTCATTGTGGCCGCTGCTGGGGCGCTCAGCCTGATCGTCAGTGCTTGCGGAACCAAAGACAATTCCGGCGCCAATGGTGGCGGCGCCAGCGGGGACAAGGATTCGATCACGATCGGCATCAAGTACGACCAACCGGGGCTCGGGATCATGGAGTCCGACACGCCCAAGGGATTCGACATTTCGGTGGCTGAGTACGTGGTCGGAGAGTTGGGCTACGAGCCAGATCAGATCGACTGGGTGGAGTCGATCTCCGCGAACCGGGAGACCATGCTGGAAACCGGCGACGTCGACGTGATTTTCGCCACCTATTCGATCACCGATGAACGCAAGCAGAGGGTGGCTTTCGCCGGTCCTTACTTAGTGGCTGGCCAAGACCTGCTGGTAAAGACCGACAACACTGACATCACCGGGCCCGATTCACTGGACGGCAAGAAGCTGTGCTCGGTGCAGGGCTCCACTCCAGCGGCGCGGATCAAGGAGGAGTATTCCGCCGGCGTCCAACTCGTCGAATTCCAGACCTATTCGGAGTGTATGGACGCGTTGATCAGCGGCCAGATCGACGCCCTGACGACAGATGATTCCATTCTGGCCGGATTCGCCGCCCAGGATGCCTACAAAGGGAAAGTCAAATTGGTTGGCGAGCCATTC
>JAIRNM010000133.1 GCA_031258055.1 Bifidobacteriaceae bacterium | reverse complement strand
TATCAGGACATTCAGGCCGCGGCGTTCGGCTACTGTGCGGCCGGTTGCCTTCAGCCCGGCTCCCAAGCCGCGCCCAGTCGCTTCCAACTGGGCCAAGCGCCGGTTTTCATAACCGAAAGCGATGACCTCACGCACGCCCTGGACGGAATCACGAACCTGCCCGGCTAACTCGCCCCGCGAGCGCCTGATCTGGGTCGCTCCCTCAGCACTGGCTCGGCGCCCGCGGGCGGGCGTGGCCAAGCCGACCAAGGCCAGGCCAACCGCCAATGTCAGTGCCGCGGACGGGCTGATCGCCACAGCCGTGAACACGACCGCGGCCACAGGCACAATCACGGCGGTAACCGCCGGGGCAATGGTATGGGCGAAGAAGACTTCAACCCGGTCCACGTCTTTGGTCACGCGGCTGAGCAGATCGCCGGTTTCCCGGCCCAACACGGCGGCGGGCGCCTGCGGCGCCAGTTTCTCGTAGAAGTACAGTCTCAGGCGTGCCAGCACCCGGAAGGCAACGTAGTGGCCGCAATACTGTTCCAAGTACCGGGCCAGGCCCTTGACCAGCGCTAACACCGCGAGAGTAGCCAGCGCGGGAGTGTAAAAGGAGAACGGACAGGACTCGAAGTCGCCGAAGTCGGAAGGAATCCAAAAACAGTCGGTGATATCCGCCACCGCCCAGCCCGCTATGGCCACCAGGGCTATTCCGGCCGTTAGGCCAGCCGTCCTGAACAGGATCGAAAGCCCGAGCGTCGGCAGAACCGGTCTGACCAGCTTGAGTAGCCGTCGGCGGAGTTGGCGCGGCGTCATGGCTGGACCGTCACAATCCGGTTGGCTTGGCCTATCGTGGCGCGGCGGTGCGAAATGGCGATGACGGTCTTGTTCCGGCCGATCCTTTCGAGCGAATCAAGGATGGCCCGCTCCGAAGCCAAATCGACGTGGGCGGTCGGTTCGTCCAGGAGCAAAATGGGCGCGTCTTTGAGGAAGGCGCGGGCTATGCCGAGACGCTGGGTCTGCCCGCCCGACAAAGCCAGGCCGCGCTCACCGACCGCTGTATCCAAGCCGTCCGGCAACTCGGCAACAAACCCTGTCAAGTCGGCGGCGGCGATGGCCTCCGCCAAGCGCTCATCCGGCGCCTCTGGCGCCGCTACTAGGAGGTTGTCCCTCAGTGAACCGGTAAACAGGTAGGTGTGTTGGGCCACCACCGCGAACTGGGCGCGCTGCCAGGCCAGAGGCATAGTGGCGGCATCTCTTCCGAACAACTTGACTTGACCAGCGTTAGGCCGGAGATTGCCTTGGAGCAGTTCAGCAATGGTGGTCTTGCCCGCTCCGGAGGGGCCGACAACGGCAACGTGCTCCCCTTGATTGACTGTGAGGTCAAAGCCTTCCAGAACAGGGGGGCCGTCGCCGTAGGCGAAATCAACCGCCGCTAGTCGGGCGGCGGGGAGGGCAGCGCCTGGATGTTGGCTGGCGGGTGAGCGGACGGCATCGGGCACCTGGGTGCCCTGGTCAGCGGGGTCTGGCACGGTCGGCTCCTCCGCCAAGAAGGCCTTGATCTCTTTGACCGAAGCGATCCCGCCCATCCCGACGTAGAAGAACTGGCCAATCCGGTCCAACGGCTCCAACAGGAGCGTGCCGCAGAGCACCAGCGCGAGGGCCGGTAGGGCTCAATGGCGAAACTGGCCACGCGCCAAAGCGCAAGCCCGGCCACAGCGACGATAAAAGCGAGAGAGAACAGCGAATCGACCACGAAAAGCATCAGCTGGTTACCGGCCAACAGACGCATAACATGGCGGCGCAACTCCTCCGCCGCCTTGGCCAAAGTACGCCCGTGGGCTTGGTCGGCGTTCAACAGCCTTAGGGTGGGCAAGCCCTGAATGGCGTCGAGGAACTTGGCCGCGAAGATTCGCCCGTTCTCGCGGTAACGGCGCGACACTCCCCGGAACGCTGCCTGGAAACCGCCCAAGGTCAGCGGTATGACCGGCAATGCGATCGCCGTCCAAGTCGCCACCACCGGGTCAAGCAGGGCTGCCATCAGGGCTAGGACCAGCACTGGGGCGGTCATTGAAGCGATCATGGGCCCTAAGAACGACCCCCGGTAAGCGGCGGCGCGTTCAACTCCGTCAGTGGCGGTGGAGACAATCACACCAGCCCGTTCGCGTGAGCGCTGGGCGGCGCCGAGCTTGAAGACATGGGCCACGACGCGCCCACGTTCGGCCGCCTCATCGCTGGCTTGGTCGCGAGCGGCTAGGTAGGGTGCGGCGGCGGCCGTGGCAGCCGCGACTACTACTAAACCAATCGCGACAAGGCCCAACAACTGATCGTCGAAGTCCCAATCGGCGGCGCGGGCGCCGAAGGCGAGACGCGACAAACAGATGAAGAGGCCAGCCATGGCCAAAGACTGAATCCAGCCCAAGGCAATCACAGGGAGACGCCGCGACACAGGGTCAAGCCTACCTGTCCGAGACAACAGTCCCGTTAGGCAAGGCTTACCACGCGAGATCCCGCGACTTCGCCCACCGTTCCATTCATGGGGACAGGCCCCATTCGTGGCACGCTACTTGGTGGCGGCCTCCGCTATCACGGCTTCGACTCTGTGTGGCGGCATCGGTTCGTGGCCTAGGTACTGGCTGGTGAACGAGCCGGTTCCGCGCGACATGGAGCGCAAATCGGTGGCGTAGCCGGTGACCTCGAACTGGGGAACATCAGCCTTAACCATGGTTCGCCCCCCAGCGATCGACTCGGTGCCAGTCAACCGGCCACGGCGCGACGACAAATCGGACATGATCGCACCGACGTGGTCGTCATCGACCAAGATCGACAAACTCACCACCGGCTCTAACAAACTGATCACGCCCGCTTGCTTAGCCGCCTCACGCAAGCCAACGGCTCCGGCCATCTGGAAGGCGGCATCAGACGAATCGACCGAATGGGCCTTGCCGTCGAACAACGTCACGCGGATATCGACCACCGGATAACCAGCCAAGACACCCTTCGCCATCTGCGATTTGACGCCCTTTTCGACCGAGGGGATGAACTGGCGAGGCACCGAGCCGCCCACCACCTTGTCAACGAACTCGAAACCTTCCCCCGGCCCCAACGGCTCAACCTCGATCTGGCACTTGGCGTACTGGCCGTGGCCACCGGACTGTTTGATGTGACGCCCCTCGGCGGTGACCTTACGGTTGAAAGTCTCGCGCAGGGCGACCCGGTAAGGAATGCGCTCTACCTGGACGCCGAACTTGTCCGCCAGGCGCTGAAAAGTGACGTCGACATGGGCATCGCCCATAGTCCACAAGACCGTCTGCCCAGTTTCGGGATTGTGCTCAACGCGGAGCGTTGGGTCCTCACTGACCAGACGATTCAAGCCCGTGCCGAGCTTGTCCTCATCGGAAGAATTGACGGCCTTGATGGCGACCGGCAACATGGCCTCCGGCGACATCCAGGGCTGGGCCACCAGCGGCTTGTTCGGATCGGACAGGGTGTCACCCGTCTCAGCGCCGACCAGGCGGGCCACTGCCGCTAAGTCTCCGGCCACGGCGTAAGGCACCGGCCGCTGTTTAGCGCCAAGCGGCGAAGTCAGGGTGCCGACCCGCTCATTACTGGAATGAGTCGACCCGTCTGGATCGCCGGAGCCATGACCCTCAACATGAACCGTCGACTCAGCCCGCAAGGTGCCAGAAAACACCCGTGCGATCGAGATGCGCCCCACATAGGGATCTTGCGTGGTCTTGATGACCTCCGCCACCAATGGGCCCTTCGGGTCGCAGCTAACCTGCACCTCTTTACCGTTCGGGTCTAGCACTTCCGGCAACTCAGCCACCACAGGCGACGGGAAACCATCCCTGATCAGGTATAACAGCTCATCTGTGCCGATGCCGCCAGCAGCGGCCATAGGCATAATGGGGAAGAAGGAAGCCGCCGCCATGGCCTTTTGGAGGTCCGCTTTGAGAGCTTCGCCATCTAGTTCATCGCCCTCCAAATAGGCTTCCATCAGGTCCTCGTCGCCCGATTCGGTGATTAGCGCCTCAATGAAAGCCTCGCGGTTGCGCTCCATCTTGCCGAGCTCATCGCCCTCAGCATCCCTTACCGCACGCTTGCCGCTGGTGAAATCAACTACTTTCCCGGTCAAGATGTCGAGCAACTTGCCGATCTGAGCCTCCGACTGGTAGATCGGAACCATCATTGGCAGCACCGACTCACCGAACGAGCGGCGGCACTCCGCCACTACTTCGTCATAATCCGCCCTGGGATTGTCCAGCTTGGTGATGAGGATCGCCCGCGGCATGCGTACCCGCGCCAACTCATCCCAAAGCAGCCTGGTGGCGCCGGAAATACCGTCAACGGCGCTAATGACGAACACGGCGGCATCGGCCCCTCGGATGGCGGCCCTAAGGTCACCGAGATAGTCGGCGTAACCGGGCGCGTCGATCAGGTTGATCTTGACGCCGCCAAAGCTGATCGGTGCGAGCGCCAGGCCAACCGAACGGTTCGTCTTATGCTCAATGTCCTCGTAGTCGGTAACGGTCGTTCCCTCCGCCACAGAGCCAGCCCGGCCAATCTCACCGGTCGCGACCAACAGGCCCTCGACTACGGTGGTCTTCCCGGCACCGGAAGACCCGATGAACACAACGTTGCGGATCTTGCCCGGATCATTCACCGGTGCGGCTGACTTGGACTGGGCGGAGGTTGAATTGTCTACGGCCATGTGTAAAGCCCTTTCTCTGGTAGCGGCGTTGCCTGTCCGCTTGGCAACATATCATCTTGCGCGCCGGACCGCTTCCCGCCTCAGTTGGAATCAGCGGGGTTGGCCGGGTGGGCGCCGAGGCGTTTGAGGGCGGCTCGCACAACGGCTAAGTCTTGCGTGAACCACATTGGCGGCATTGAGCGGATCAGGAACGAGCCGTAACGGCGTTTGACGATGCGCGGGTCAAGCACCGCCACCACACCACGATCCTCGGCCGAACGGATCAATCGGCCCGCGCCTTGGGCCAGCATCAAAGCGGCCTGCGCGGCGGATACGGACATGAAACCACTGGCGCCAGCCCTATCGGCGGCCTCTGCCCGCGCCGACATCACCG
>JAIRNM010000094.1 GCA_031258055.1 Bifidobacteriaceae bacterium | reverse complement strand
TGTTCCAGCTGGTCTACGACGCGATGAAGTTGTTCCTCAAAGAGGACATGAACGTCTCGCGCGCGGACAAGGCCATCTACATCGTGGCGCCCGGCATTTCGGTGGCGGCATCGCTCATGGTGTTCGCGGTGATCCCGATTGGTGGTCAGGTCAAGGTTCCTTTCACCGACATCTCAACGCCGCTCCAGCTAACGGACTTCCCGGTGGCGGTGCTCTACATCCTGGCCGTGACGGCGGTCGGGGTCTACGGAATAGTGCTCGGCGGCTGGTCCTCGCGGGCCACCTACTCGTTGCTCGGCTCGGTTCGCTCAACCGCCCAGATCATCTCCTATGAACTGGTCATGGGCATGAGCCTGGTGACGGTGTTCATCATGTCTGGGTCCATGTCCACCTCGACGATCGTTTCCGAACAGTCGAAGCTCTGGTACGGGATCATGCTGGCGCCCAGCTTCTTCCTGTACGTGATCTCAATGATCGGCGAAACCAACCGCCTGCCCTTTGACTTACCGGAAGCCGAAGGCGAACTCGTCGCCGGCTACATGACCGAATACTCGTCGATGAAATTCGCTTGGTTCTTCCTCGCTGAATACATCAACATGCTGAACGTTTCAGCCGTCTGCACCACCCTGTTCCTGGGCGGGTGGCGGGCGCCCTGGCCGATCAGCGCCATCGGCGACGGCATGTTCAACACCGGCTATTGGACCATTCTCTGGTTCCTCGCCAAGACCTGGCTGTTGATGTTCATCTTCGTCTGGGTGCGCGGCACCGTGGTCCGTTTCCGCTACGACCAGTTCATGCGTTTGGGCTGGAAGGGGTTGCTGCCGGTGGCCCTGGCCTGGATCGTGGTCCTGACCGCTTTGCGCGCCGTCGATGAGTTCACCAACTACCACTTCAACGACTGGGCGGTGCCGATCCTGTCTTGGGTGGTCGTGCTGTTCATCTTGATCTGGTACTGGCCGGTACCGGAACCGCCGACGGAGCCACCGGGTGAACCGGTCGAAATCGACGCCTTCGCGGATGGCTTCCCGGTGCCGCCGTTGCCTGGTCAGATGCTCCCCGCTTCGCCCCGGGCGCAGCGCGTGGCCGTCGCTATCACCCAAGAACTTGAACCGGTCGAATTGCCGAAGGAGGCGGATCAGTGAGCAAGAAGCGTGGCGCTCTTGACCCCAGCCGCAAGGAGAAGGGTTTCCTCGGCGCTGGGGTGGCGCCGTGGGCCGGCTTTGGCGTGACCTTGCGGACTTTTTTCCAAAAGCCGGTCACCGAGCAATACCCCTTCAAGGGCAAGTACCCGGCCCCTTATCCCCGTTACCATGGCCGCCATCAACTCAACCGTTATCCGGACGGCTTAGAGAAATGCGTTGGCTGTGAGTTGTGTGCCTGGGCCTGCCCGGCCGACGCTATCTATGTCGAGGCGGCGGCCAACACCCCGCAGGAGCAGTATTCGGCCGGTGAGCGGTACGGGCGGGTCTACCAGATCAATTACTTGCGCTGCATTTTCTGCGGCTTCTGTATTGAGGCTTGCCCAACCCGGGCGCTCACTATGACGACCTTCTATGAGCTGGCGTCCTCCAGCCGGGCTGACATGATCTACACCAAAGATCAACTCTTGGCGCCGCTCGAAGAAGGCATGTTGGAAGCGCCGCACCCGATGGTCGAAGGCTTGACGGACGACGACTACTACGCCGGCGCCGTCCAAGGCCCAACCGCTACGCAAGTGCGCTGGGTGGAACGGCATCGCCCCGAGGATCCGACCCTGGCCGCTGCTGACGCCGCGGCCACAACCACTGCGGCCAAAGCGACTGCGGCGACGGGAGGCCAGTCATGAGCGCTTTGGCAGCCGAAGCGGCCACCGGTTTGGTGATGTCCACGTCAGAACAGTTCTTGTTCTGGATTGTTGGGGCGATCGTCGTGTTGGGCGCCTCGGCCTTGTTGTTCTCGAAGCGGGCGGTGCTAACGGCCTGCTCGGTGATGGTCACCATGGTCGGTCTAGCTTTTCTCTATGTCGGGCTCGGTTCGCCCTTCCTAGGCGTGGTCCAAGTAGTCGTCTACACCGGCGCCATCATGATGTTGTTCGTTTTCGTGTTGATGCTGGTCGGCGTCGATGTGTCCGACTCGTTCATTGAAACTATCCGGGGCCAACGCTGGATCGGTGTGATCTTCGGCCTGGGCTTGTTAGTGGTGTTAGCGGGCGCGGTCTTCCGCTCCACTTTCAGCTTCGCCATCGGCACCGCCCAAGCCGATGAAGGCAACAACGCTGGCGCCGTCGCTTCGCTTCTGTTCTCAGATTTCGCCTTCACCTTGGAGATCACCGGCTGCTTGCTGATCATCGCGGCAATGGGGGCGGTCATCTTGACGCTCCGGGTGCGCTTGACCAAGGCGGTCGCGCAAGGCGAGATGGTAGCGATCAGGCTGAAACGGGGCATGCGGCTGACGCCGCCACCAGCGCCAGGCAACTACGCCCGGCACAACGCCGCCGATGCCCCCGCCATTGACGCTGACGGCAAGATCATTGATGACTCGGTGCCGAGCGCGCTGAGGATGCGGGGCCAAGTTCACACTCTGCGCGGGCTGGCCCAGGACCTCCTGCCAGACCAGTTGCCGCCTTCCCGGCGCCCCGACATAGCGGCGCCGCCAGGCGAGGAGCCCGCCGCATCCGAGGCACCAGCTACCGCCGAAGGAGAGGTGAAGCCATGACCGTGTCGGCCTACCTGGTCTTATCGGCCGTTCTGTTCGCCTTGGGCGCCACCACGGTAATGGTCAGGCGCAACTCCATTGTTGTTTTCATGGGGATCGAATTGATGCTCAACGCCGCCAACTTGGCTTTCGTGGCTTTTTCCCGAATGTGGGGCAATATGGACGGCCAACTGGCCGCCTTCTTCGTCATGGTGGTGGCGGCGGCGGAGGTCGTAGTTGGCCTTGCCATCATCGTCTCCCTGTTCCGCACCCGGCGCACCGTCAGCGTCGACGACGAGAATATGCTGAGGCACTGACCAATGATCGACAACCTAGTTTCGACTCTCGCTAGCGCCGTCCCCAGCGCGGCACCCAGCCCGGTCGCCGTCTACAGCGCCACCGGCGATGCCGCCGCCTCGACCGCCGCCCAGTTCTCTTGGCTGGTCATCGCCATACCGCTGGTCAGCGCTGGCCTGCTGCTAGTGATCGGCCGGGCGGCCGACCGGTGGGGGCATATCCTTGGCCTGGCCGCCCCTACCGCGTCTTTCGTGATTGGCCTGTGGGCCTTTTTCGACCTGCTGTCAAGGCCGGTGGCGGACCGGGTCCAAGACATTTCGCTCGTCCCTTGGATTGCGGG
>JAIRNM010000126.1 GCA_031258055.1 Bifidobacteriaceae bacterium | reverse complement strand
CCAGTGTCAGACGTCAAGCGAAAGGACAGGTCATGACCGAGCCAAAGCCGGCTCCTCCCGGCGACCGATCCAGTGGGCGCTTAAGCGGCGCCGAATCGATTGTCAAGACGCTGGAGGCGCTGGGTGTAGACGTAGCGTTTGGGATTCCGGGCGGCACCATCTTGCCCACCTACGATCCTCTTTATGCCTCGAAGATCAGGCATATCCTGGTGCGCCACGAACAGGGTGCGGGCCATGCGGCGACCGGCTACGCGGCATCGTCCGGGCGGGTCGGGGTTTGTATCGCCACCTCCGGGCCGGGCGCCACCAACTTGATCACAGCCCTGGCGGACGCGAACATCGACTCAGTGCCGCTGCTGGCGATCACCGGCCAGGTGGGGGCGGCGGCGATCGGCACTGACGCCTTCCAGGAGGCGGATATCGTTGGCGCGACCATGCCGTTAACCAAACACTCCTTCTTAGTGAAAGAGGCCAGTGAGATAGCCCCCGCCATCTCGGCGGCGTATCACATTGCCAGTTCGGGTCGTCCCGGTCCGGTGTTGGTGGATATCACCAAGTCCGCTCAGACCGCGCTGACCGACTGGCGTTGGCCCGTGAAGATGGAGCTGCCCGGCTACAAGCCGGTGTCTAAACCTCATTCGAAGCAGGTCAGGCAGGCGGCTGCCGCTTTACGCAATGCTAGGCGCCCTGTTATTTTAGCTGGTGGCGGCATTATTCGTGCTGGCGCCCAAGCGAAGAGGAATCTGGCCCGGCTGGTCAACTTGTCTGGCGCGCCGGTTGTGATCACCTTGATGGGGGCGGGCGCGATTCCGGACGACCATCCCGCCAACCTGGGGATGGGCGGTATGCATGGCAGCGTCCCGGCGGTGGCGGCACTCCAGAACGCCGACTTGATTCTGGCGATCGGATCGCGTTTCGATGACCGGTTGACGGGCGATCTGACAACCTTCGCCCCGCTTGCCCAAGTTGTCCATGCTGACATCGATCCAGCCGAGATCGGCAAGAACATTGAGGTCGATATCCCAATTGTCGGTGCCGCTGACCAGGTGCTGGCAGAACTGGCCGAATTCGCCGCTGCCTCGGACTCGAAGCCTGATTTCAAGCGCTGGTGGGCCTACCTGGCTGGGCTGCGCAAAGACTATCCGCCGGGTTACGATCAGCCTTCCGATGGGCGCCTGGCGCCGCAATATGTGATTGAGCGGTTGTCCGCTTTGGCGCCCAAAGACGCGATCTTCGCGGCCGGCGTGGGCCAGCATCAGATGTGGGCGCAGCAGTTCCTGGACATTTCCGGTGAACGCAAACTGCTCAACTCCGGTGGCCTGGGAACCATGGGCTACGGCGTGCCGGCGGCGATGGGCGCGCGAGTCGCCAACCCCTCGAAGCAAACCTGGGTGGTAGACGGCGACGGTTGCTTCCAGATGACCGGACACGAACTGGTCACCTGTGCCTTGAATAACATCCCCATCAAGGTGGCGCTCATCAACAACTCGTCGCTCGGGATGGTCCGGCAATGGCAGACCCTGTTCTACGGCGAGCGCTACTCGAACACTGATCTGCACACTGGCGCTGGCACTCAGATGATCCCTGACTTCGTCAAACTGGCGGACGCTTACGGCTGCGCCGGTCTGCGCTGCGCTGAAGGCGACGAAGTGGACAAGGTGATCACAGAGGCGATGGCGATCGAGGACCGGCCGGTCCTGATCGACTTCCAGGTCTCATCCGACGCGCAGGTCTGGCCGATGATCGCGGGCGGCGCTTCCAACGACACCATTGAATACGCCCGTGGGCTGGCCCCGGCCTTCGAGCGCGACGAATTCTAGGAGAGGATATGTCAACGCACACACTCTCAGTCCTGGTTGAGAACAAGCCTGGCGTTTTGACCAGGGTGGCGGCCCTGTTCGCCCGGCGCGGCTTCAACATCAACTCGCTGGCGGTGGGACCGACCGAACACCCGGCGATCTCCCGCATCACCGCCGTAGTCGATGTCGAAAGCCATCCCTTGGAGCAAGTCGTCAAGCAGTTGAACAAGCTCATCAACGTCCTGAAAGTGGTCGAGTTGGACGGTCTGGACGGTTCCGTTCAGCGCGACTTGCTGTTGGTCAAAGTGGGCGCCGACGCTAGTAATCGCAGCCAGGTGACACAGATAGTTGATCTATTCCGCGCCCATATTGTGGACGTGGCGGCGGACACGCTGGTGATCGAAGCCACCGGCACTGACTCCAAGCTCACCGCCCTGCTGACGCTGCTGGAGCCATTCGGCATCCGCGAACTGGTCAAATCCGGCACGGTCGGGATTGGCCGGGGCGGCAAGTCAATCACCGACCGCGCCCTAGACCGCGCCGCCCGCTAAGGGCTCCCGGCAACGGCGCCCGCTAACGAGGCTATACAAACCAAGATAGAACCAAGCGAAGGGGAATCTAATGGCAGAACTTTTTTACGACCAAGACGCCGACCTGTCGATCATCCAGGGCCGCAAGGTGGGGATCATCGGCTACGGCTCGCAGGGCCACGCCCACGCCCTCAACCTGCGTGATTCCGGGGTCGAAGTCCAGGTGGGCTTGGCCGCGGACTCCAAGTCCAGAGCCAAGGTGGCTGACCAGGGTCTGACCGCCGCGACGCCGGCGGAAGTCGCCGCTTGGGCTGATGTGATCATGATGCTGGTGCCGGACCAAGTCGCTCGCCACGTCTACAACCAGGACATCAAGCCGAACCTGGCGCCGGGCAATGCTCTGTTCTTTGCCCACGGCTTCAACATCCGTTTCGGCTACATTGAGGCCCCGGCTGGCGTGGACGTGGCGATGGTCGCGCCGAAGGGTCCCGGACACTTGGTCCGGCGTGAATTCGTTGACGGACGCGGTGTGCCGGTCTTGGTCGCGGTCGAAGTAGACGCCACCGGCGCAGCCTGGCCGCTGGCTCTGTCCTACGCCAAAGCCTTGGGCGGGTTGCGGGCCGCTGGCATCAAGACCACCTTCACAGAGGAGACCGAAACCGATTTGTTTGGGGAACAGACGGTCCTGTGCGGTGGCGTCTCGCACCTAATCGAAGCCGGTTTCGAGACGTTAACGGAAGCTGGTTACCAGCCCGAGATCGCCTACTTCGAGGTCCTGCACGAACTGAAACTGATCGTTGACCTGATGTATGAGGGCGGGATCGCCAAACAGCGCTGGTCGGTTTCCGACACTGCCGAATACGGCGACTACGTGTCCGGGCCGCGCGTCATTGACGCTGCCGTCAAACAACACATGAAGGAAGTCCTGGCGGACATCACCAACGGTGCCTTCGCCGCCCGCTTCATCGCTGACCAAGACGCTGGCAGCCCTGAATTCAAAGCTCTGCGGGCCAAAGAAGAAGCGCATCCGATTGAAGCGGTCGGCCGTGACCTGCGCAAACTGTTCGCCTGGGTGTCAAAGCAGGACTCAGACTATGTCGAAGGGACCGCCGCCCGGTGAAAGACAGGCATGAACTTGACTTGGCGGTGATCGCTGGGGACGGGATTGGCCCGGAGGTGGTCCACCAAGGTATCAGGGTGCTGCGCGCCGCCCTCAAGCCAGAGGACATTCGGCTGCGAACGACCCCTTACGACCTCGGCGCCGCCCGCTGGCACGCCACCGGCGAAACTTTGCCCGATGCCGACCTGGCGCCCCTGGCCCGTCACGAAGCGATCCTCTTGGGAGCGGTGGGCGACCCGTCGGTGCCGTCCGGAATTCTTGAGCGCGGTCTGCTGCTGCGGCTCCGTTTCAGCTTCGACCAGTTCATCAACCTGCGGCCGGCCAAACTCTACAGCGGCGTCAAGACACCGCTGGCGGCGCCGGGCAAGGTTGATTTCTTGGTCGTTCGGGAAGGCACCGAGGGTCCTTATGTCGGCAACGGCGGCGTGATCCGGGCCGGGACGGATCAGGAGATCGCCACCGAAGTTTCTCTTAACACCGCCTACGGCGTGGAGCGGACTGTCCGTTACGCCTTTGAACTGGCGGCCCGGCGTCCCGCCCACAAGCTCACTCTGGTCCACAAACACAACGTCCTGGTTCACGCTGGGCGGCTCTGGGAGCGCACTGTGGCGGCGGTCGGGAAGGCTTACCCCCAGGTGGCGGTCGACTATCTGCATGTTGACGCCGCCACCATTTTCATGGTCACCAACCCCAGCCGGTTCGATGTGATTGTGACCGACAATCTGTTCGGTGACATACTGACCGACCTGGCCGGTGCGGTGGTGGGCGGCATTGGGCTGGCGGCATCGGGCAATATCAACCCGACTGGCCGGTTCCCGTCGATGTTCGAACCGGTCCACGGGTCGGCCCCTGACATCGCTGGGCAGAACCGGGCCGATCCGACCGCTACGGTTCTGTCTGTCGCTTTGCTGCTGCGCCACTTGGGGCTGGGACGGGCGGCTGACCGAGTTGAGCAGGCGGTCGAAGCCGACCTGGCTTTCCGGGGTGACGAGCCGCGTTCGACCGAGCAGGTCGGGGATTCGCTGCTGACGCTAGTCAAATCAACCTTCTGAAGGAGGCAACAATGAGCCGGTTCAGGCTTGAACCCCATCCGGCACCGATCAGCCCGGCGGAGCGCGAGGCGCTGCTGGAAGCCCCGGCCTTCGGCACGGTCTTTTCTGACCACATGGCCCAGGCCACCTGGCGGGCGGGTGGCGCCGGTTGGCACGACCACAAAGTGGTTCCCTACGGTCCGATCTCACTGAGCCCGGCTGCTTCGGTCTTCCATTACGCGCAGGAGATTTTCGAGGGCCTGAAGGCTTATCGCTGGGAAGATGGGTCGATCCACACCTTCCGTCCGGCCGCCAACGCCGAACGGTTCACTCGTTCGGCCCGGCGCTTGGCCTTCCCGGAACTGCCGGTGGACGATTTCCTTGATTCGCTCGGCGCTTTGGTTGGTGTGGACCAGGCCTGGGTCCCCTCCGGCCCTGGCACCTCGTTGTATCTGCGCCCATTCATGTTCGCCGCTGAACCTTTTATCGGTGTCAGACCCTCGCACCTGGTGAGCTATCTAGTGATCGCTTCGCCGGTGGGGGCTTATTTCAAGGGTGGCGTGGCGCCGGTTTCCATCTGGGTAGACCAGGAACACCACCGGGCCGGACCGGGCGGCACCGGAGCGGCCAAATGCGGCGGCAATTACGCCGCCTCGCTGGTTTCGCAAGAACTGGCTTACGCTCATGGCTGTGAGCAGGTCCTGTTCCTAGACGCCGCCACTTCCAGTCGGATTGAGGAACTGGGCGGTATGAATGTGATGGTGGTGATGGCTGATGGGTCGGTTGTGACGCCGCCCACTTCCGGCACCATCCTTGAAGGTGTCACCCGTTCCTCGCTCTTGCAACTCGTCCGCGACCGCGGCCTGAGTGTTGCTGAACGCCCAATCGGCCTGGAGGAATTGCTGTCCGGTCTGCGCTCGGGCGCGGTGGCGGAAGTGTTCGCCTGCGGCACCGCCGCCGTGGTCACCCCAGTTGGCCGTCTAGCTGGCCGTGACTTCGACGTTTCAGTTGGCGATGGCAGCCCCGGGGCGCTCACCATGTCCCTCTACGAAGAACTGACCGGCATCCAATACGGCCGCCGCGAGGACAAACACGGCTGGACCCACCGCCTAGCCTAGATTCAAATTCCCGTTGCTCTAAGTGGGGGCACCTACTGCCATTACTGGGCGCCGCGATTCGGACAAACACGGTCGGACATACCGTTGCAGGCAGTGCGCTGACCTGCGGTAATGGTTCACTATTCGTAATAGTGGAACAGTGCCTGGCGTCCCGCTCAGTCAGCGTGTCGGAGCCGTTGCGCACCCAACCTGAGGTGCGCCGCAAGGCGCCTGGGCTTGGCGGGGCCAGCCGGGTAGCGCTGACAACCCTGGCGGCGGATTCGCGCTTAACCTCCCAAAAGCTGGTGGACCCGCTGCCTGGATACGCCCAGAATGCCGCCGATGTCGCGCCGGGAGACTCCGGCCGTGGCGAGTTCTCGCGAAGCCCTCCTGTATTCGGCCGCCGCCTCGCGGCGGCTCTGCTCGGCCCGCTCTCGCAGCATGGCGGCCGACTCCAATGCCTCCTGAACAGCCGGAGGCAAGACAGGCGAGACCATCACGCGGACCGCGTCCGCCGGGACTCCTGTGACGAACACGATGGCCTCGGTGATCGCCGGCGTGGCTTCCTCAAGCGATTTTACTTGGGAGATCGCGCCCGGCACTTGATCGCATTGGACCACCCACCACTGATTCGATCTGGTCGCGGTAGCCGTATAGTCACTCATTTCCTCCACCATCCCTTCCCGAGAGCCGATTCGAACTGGGCGAAGAACTTGCGCGCGGTGACATCATCGATTTCCGAATGCCGCGCCAGGGTCGACCTGATGGGACCGACGCTGAAACCCGTGTGGCGCGACAGTTCGTAGACACGGATTTCGATTCCCTTGGCGCGAGCAACCGCTTCGAGTCTCTTGATGACCTGTCGGCGCTTCACGTCGCTAGTCTAGCCAGCTCTAGACGCGCCTGACAAGTGCTCACTTAACTCCTGCTTTGGCAGCGGCAAAACTCACGTCGAGGAGTCCGAGCAATCGAGTACGCCGTTTGTCGCGGTCCGAGCCACCGAGTACGCCGTTTGTCGCGGTCCGAGCCATCGAGTACGCCGTTTGTCGGAGCCAACGCCATTCACTACGCCCTTAATCGGCATCAAAACCATTGAGTACGCCATTTGTCGGGGTCAACGTCATTCAGTACGCCATTAATCCGGGCCGAAATCATTGAGTACGCCGTTTCTCAGCAGTTCACGGCCTGGCCGACGCTGTGACCTGCGCTAACGCAAACGAATTCCGGAGGAATGGCGTACTCGATGAAAAAGGCTGCGAGGAATGGCGTACTCAATGGAAAAGGCTGCGAGGAATGGCGTAGTCAATGGAGGCGGTTGCGACGAATGGCGTAGTGAATGCTAACGGTTCCAAGCCGGGTGGGGATCGTGGTGCCTCGTTGTCAAGTGCCCGCGAAATCGTCGGGGGATTGGCCTTGGGCGGGGGTGGTGTGGCAGCATTGACGGCGTGACTTATCAGGTCATCATTATTAGCTAGCGCACCGGGTGGTGCCCATTAGGGCGACTCATCGGGTGCGCGACCTCCTGTCCGTTCGGCGGGAGGTTTTTTATTGCCTAAACCAAACCAAGTCAAACTAAGACAACACAGCACAAGACATGAGGAAACACAATGGCTAGCCAGTTCCACGTCTACGACACAACGCTGCGCGACGGCGCCCAACAAGAGGGCATGAACCTTTCCGTGGCGGACAAGCTTCAGATCGCCGCCTTGGCGGATCGGCTGGGCGTAGGCTTCATTGAGGGCGGTTGGCCTGGCGCCATTCCGAAGGACACCGAGTTCTTCGCCCGCGCCGCCAAAGAGATCAGTTTGCGCCAAGCCGTCTTGGCGGCTTTCGGGTCGACCCGCCGGGCCGGTGGCCAGGCCCACAACGACCCGCAGGTCAGGGCTTTGCTCGATGCCGAGACGCCAGTCGTCACCTTGGTCGCGAAGTCCGATATCCGCCATGTTGAGCGGGCTTTGAAGACCACTGCGGCGGAGAACCTGGCCATGATCGAGGACACCGTTGAGTTCCTGGTGTCAGAAGGACGGCGGGTCTTCCTGGACGCTGAGCACTTCTTTGACGGCTACGACTTCGACGCCGCCTACGCCCTTGACTGCGTCAAAGCGGCGGCTGCGGCGGGCGCAGAGGTCGTCGTGCTGTGTGACACCAACGGCGGCATGTTGCCGGAACGGATCCATCAGACGGTTGGGGCCGTCCGACCCGGAGTCCCAGGCGCTGAGCTGGGGATTCACTGTCATAATGACACTGGTTGCGCGGTGGCGAACTCGTTGGCGGCGGTCGAAGCGGGCGCGATGCACGTCCAAGGGACCATCAACGGCTACGGCGAGCGCACCGGCAACGCTGACCTGACGGCCATCATTCCCAATCTGGTGCTCAAGTCCGGCTTGGCGGCGCTCACACCCGCTCAGCTCGCTGACTTGACCGGTGTGGCCCATGCCATCAGCGAGGTCACGAACATCGCGCCGTTCGCGCGCCAACCCTATGTCGGGACATCCGCGTTCGCTCATAAGGCGGGGCTCCACGCCAGCGCTATTCGCGTTGACCCTGATCTGTATCAACACATCGACCCGCAGCTGGTTGGCAACGACATGCGGATGCTGGTTTCGGAGATGGCGGGCCGCGCTTCAGTCGAACTGAAGGGCAAGGAGTTGGGCTTCGACCTAGCCGGGCAGAACGACTTATTGAGCCGCGTGACCGAGAAAGTCAAAGCTCTCGAAGCGGACGGTTACACCTTCGACGCCGCCGATGCTTCCTTCGAACTCTTGCTGCGAGGCGAATTGCCAGGTGGACGGCCGGAATACTTCCGGGTTGAATCATGGCGGACCATCTCGGAGACGTTGCCGAACGGCCATGGCGGTGAGCCGGGTAAGCTGGGCGCTTCCTCCCCGGATGCGGAAACCGCTTCCGAAGCGACCGTCAAACTGTGGGCGGGGTCGGAGCGCCTGGTTGCCACCGGCGAGGGCAACGGACCAGTCAACGCCCTTGACGCGGCCCTTCGCCTGGCTTTGGGCGGCGTTTATCCCCGCTTGGCCTCAATTGACTTGGTTGATTACAAAGTCCGCATCCTTGACTCAGCGCGGGGCACCGACGCCGTCACCCGGGTCATGATCGAATCGACAGACGGTTCAGCGGTCTGGCGCACCGTTGGCGTGGGCACCAACATAATTGAGGCTTCCTGGGAGGCCCTGACGGATGCCTTCACCTTCGGTTTGATGGCGGCGGGCGTCCAGCCCGCCGCCTGACCGCGCTAACCCAGGCCGCGCGGGATGACGGTTCTCGTCTACCAGCGGATGAACCTCTACTTGGAGCTAACCCAGGCCGCGCGGGATGACGGAGGGATCAGCGCGGTGTGGCGGAAGCGCGGCGGCGGACCGGAATAGATCGCGGCACCGTCGCGTGGCTGGTGCCACGGCCGTAGGCGGAAGGGAAATGGCTAGCAGCGGCTAGCGCCGGTGTGACTCCGTCGACCACCATCATCAGGTCAACTGGCAAAGAGGTCGGCAAGAAGGTGAAACCATCGCAGGCGCCCTGTTCGGTCCATTCGACGCAGCGCTCAGCCAGCCCGGCCGGAGTTCCAACGTAGCGGACATGTTCGCCGCCGAGGCGCTGGCCAATGATTCCTTCGGCCAGGTCTTTGCGCGCCTCGGCCTGGGCCGGTTCGGAAGCCAAAGTGACCGTCAGGTCCACCAAGACTTTGATGTCGTCGGGTGTTCTGCCAAACCGGCTGGCGCCGGAAAGAAGCTCGTCTCGTTTGACGGCGGCATCGTCCATCGAAACGGCGGCGATCCGGGCAATGTCGGCCCGTTCGGCCGCCAAAGCGGCGGCCGGGGCGGTGTCGGCGCGGATCACCGTGACTGGACGGTTAGAAGCGGCGTCGGTTGGATCGCGCTTGGCTGGACGCCGGGACCCGGTCGGGACGCCGGGGCCTTTACCACTGCCAGGACGGGCGCCGGGGCCAGGTCCGCTGCCTCCCCCAGCCGACGTGGATGCGGACCCGCCGGCCCTGCGACTCAGTCCCTGACGGCGCATCGCCCGAGCGGAGGCGGCCAGTTTCGTCAACGGCTCCTGGTGCGACCAGGTGTCATGCACAATGGCGCTCAGTAGTTCGCCCGAATGCATCTGAGGGGACGGGTGTTCGTGCAATTGGAGTTCCCAGCCATGGCGTCCCTCCGAGGTGATCTCCAAGGTGACCAGGGCTTCGAGCAGTGACGATGGCTCAACCCAGTTCGAGCGGACGGTTGGGATCAAGCAGATCCCTTCCGTGGCGGTGGCCAAGCGGGTGGCTAGACGAACCGAGTCGAGTCCGCCGCGGCGGCGCCCAGAGAAGGGCGGATTGCCCGCCAAAGTGTCGTCAATACTGATGTAGTCGAGCACACCGCGCTGAGCGGTGCGGGCCAAACGCGCCACCGAACCCAAATCGGGCGCGGTGGGGGTGCGTTCGTCGTCATCGTCATCCAATTCAATGGGGGAGGGAAACCGGTCTACGGAACTGACCAATTCCGAGCCGAGGTAGATACGACGGGTCGGGTTGTCAAGTTTCACCAGGGCTCACCGCCTAAGTGTGTGGTTCGGAGCTGCGTTGAGGGCCACAGCCAAATGGACTTGGCTGGCCCGGCGGTCTTGCGTACCACGTGGCGGTCTGCGAATGAAGCCCTGGGGAGGCGACGGTCAAGACATCCGGCCGGTTGGAGCGGGGCTGGCTCCGTTTTCGAGGGTATGTCCCGTTTCGCCGCCTGTCAATGCGTATGCTGGCTATAGTTCCCGTCCAGATTGCCTAGAACCTTAAGGAGCCCAAGTGCCCGAGCAGGCCAAAGTCGCGTTGGTTACATGCCGCGACTTTCCCCAATTAGACGCTTACGATGCCGTCCTAGTCCCGCGGCTCGCCTCGATGGGTATCAGCGCCGAACCAGCCATTTGGGATGATCCTTCCGTCGACTGGTCTCGATTTGACCTTTCGATTGTCCGTTCTACCTGGGATTACGCGGCGCGCCGAGATGATTTCCTGGCTTGGGCCTACGCTGTGCCGCGGTTGGCCAACCCGGCGCCGGTGCTCGAATGGAACACCGACAAGCACTATCTGGAGGACTTGGAGAAGCGGGGAGTGCCGGTGGTGCCGACCATCTGGTTGGAGCCCGCCGCTGGGCTGCGGGCGCGCGGTTTACATACCCGCATGCCCGCTTTGGGAGATTTTGTACTCAAGCCAGCGGTGGCGGCGGGTTCGCTCGGGGCTGGGCGCTACACCGCCAACGATTCCTACGCCCGCGGCCAAGCTATCGCCCACGCTTTGCGATTGCTCGATGCCGACCAGTCAGTCATGCTTCAGCGTTACCTTCCGTCGGTGGACACCAAAGGCGAAACCTCGATGGTCTTCTTGGATGGGCAGTACGCCTACGCGGTGCGTAAAGACGCGATGCTCCAGCCCCTGGCCGGACCGGTGGCGGGGGATAGGCTCTATCAGCCCGAGAAACTTCAGGGCGGTTATGAGCCTTCGGCGGCGGAAATCGAAGTGGCCGGGGAAGCGATGGCGGCGGCCATGGATTGTTTACGG
>JAIRNM010000024.1 GCA_031258055.1 Bifidobacteriaceae bacterium | reverse complement strand
CTAGTCCACGGGCTTACCTTGGCTACCCGTAACAGCGGGGACTTCGACAGTATCGCGGGGCTCAAGCTGGTCAACCCATGGCTCCAAGAACCTAAGTGAGGCGCCGGGCGAGCGCCGACTGGAGCTAGGCGATATGAGCGTTGCCGCACCCGCGTCACTCAGATGCTGGCGAAGAGCCAGGGCCACCGAACCCGCGTTACTCAGACGCTGGCGAAGAACCAGCGTCGAGGGCGGCTTCTAGTTGGGCGCGGCGGGCGGCCATGCGAGCGTCCCGTTTCGCTTCGCGCAGGTCATGGGCACGGGCCTCGAAACGGTAGAGCACGGGCACCACGATCAGGGTGAGCAGCGTCGATGAGACTAGGCCACCGATCACCACTAGGGCCAACGGCTGGGAGAAGAACCCACCTTGGCCGGTCAAGCCCACGGCCATCGGCATCAAAGCGAAGACCGTAGCCAGAGCGGTCATCACAATTGGGCGCAGCCGTTTACGGGCACCCTCAATGATCGCTTCATCCAAAGGCCGTCCGCGGGCCCGGTATTGGTTGATCAGGTCTATCAGCACGATGGCGTTCGAAACCACAATCCCAACCAGCATCAACGCGCCGATCAGCGAGGCGACGCCGAGCGGCGTGCCAGTGACCAGCAAAGCCACCAGCGCGCCGGAGGCGGCGAAGGGGATTGAGATGAGCAGGATGAAGGGCTGAAGGAGGGAACCGAAAGTCGCCACCATCACGATGAAGACAATCGCTATGGCCAGTATCAGGGCCAAGCCCAGGTCGGAGAAAGCCTCGCTCTGTTGGGCGGCAACGCCGCCCACTTCAACGCTCACGCCCGCTGGCAAGTCGAGCGAATCGACCGCGTCGGTCAGACGGCCGGAGAGGCCGCCCAGGTCCTGGCTCTCTGGGGTGACGGAGACTGTGACCGAGCGATGTCCGTCCACGCGCGTCAAAGCAGCCGGGACTGAGACTTCATCGACTGAGGCGACATCGGCCAAGGTCAGGAGGCCAGCGGGAGTGGCGGCAAGAGGCAAAGCCCGCAACTCGGCCAGGTCGGCCGGGCCCGGGCCGAGCGACAGTTTGACCGAGACTTGGCCCGCCTCGGTTTCAATTGTGCCGATCGTAGACGGCGTCATCAGCCCGGCTACCATCCCTTCCACCGCCGTCTCGGTCATGCCCATGGAGGCGGCCAGAGTCCGATCAACTGTGATCTGGATGGCTGGAGTTTCCTCGGTCAGGGTGTCAGTCACCTCGACTACACCCTCCTCTTCGCGGACGCGATCGGACACCAACCCCGCCGCCTCGTCGATCGCTTCGCTGTCGGTTCCTTGGACAATCAAGTCGATGGTCGAAGAGCCCATCATTTCAGTGCCTGAACCAACTGAGATCTCGGTGCAGGCCTCGCCACAGAAATCCGCGACCGCTTTGCGCACGGCTGACTCCGAATCGGAGGCGTCCGCGTCGGAAACCAACGTTATGGCGAAGGTTGCTTGCGGCGAGGAGGAGATCATGCCCATCATTGAGCCGCCGCCAACCGTTGTCTGAACGGAAGACACCTCCTCTAGGTCCATCAGCGCCGTTTCGATCAGCCGGGCGTCGTCATCTTGGACGGCTAGGGCGGTCGCGGGCTCGAAGGTCTCGGTCACAGTCAGGGTGTCTTGGCCCATGTCGCCCAAGAAGTTGGTTTCCAAGCGTGTCGCCAATCCGACCGAGAGCCCAAGGATGGCCGTGGCGGCCACAAGCGTAATGACCGGGTGTGCCAGGACGCCGCGCAGCGTGGGCAGGTAGGCCCGCTGCCAAAGGCCGCGCCGCTCGCGCTCCTCGGCTTGGGACCGGACCAGATCGCGGTAGGAGTCGGTCACAGCCACCGGAGTCTTGACGAACCAATACGCCAGGACCGGCACAATTGTGAGCGCCACTAGCAGCGACGCCCCCAGCGCGATGGCGATGGTGAGTGCGAAGGGCCGGAATAATTCGCCCACCATGCCGCCGACGAAAGCCATTGGTAGGAACACCGCCACGGTGCAGACGGTCGAAGCGGCGATTGCCCCGCCGACCTCCTTGACGGCGCCGAGGATGGCTTTAGCCTTAGCTTCACCGTAGGTCAGGTGACGTTTGATGTTCTCAATTACGACAATCGAATCATCTACCACCCGCCCAATAGCCATGGTCAAAGCCCCAAGAGTGAGCATGTTGAGGGTCTCACCCGTGACTTGCATAGCGATGAAAGCGAATAGGAGGGAGAGCGGGATGGAGACGGCTGAAACCAGGGTCGAACGGATCGACAACAAGAACAGCATGATAACGATCACCGCGAAAGCCAGGCCGAGCTGGCCCTCCTCCGCTAGCGAAGCGACCGATTCTTCAATGAAGGGGGCTTGGTCGAACGAAACGTCGACTTGGAGACCGGCCTGGTCGAGGGCTTCTTTGAGGTCTGCGACTTCGTCGGTGACGGCGTGGGAGACCTCGACCGTGTTCGCGTCGGGGGACTTGGTGATGGCGATGGCGACCGCGTCGCGCCCGTCCATCCGTGAGTACGAAGTCGGTTCGGCGACGGCTTGGGTGACCGTCGCCACGTCGCCTAACAACACTGGGGTGGCCGATGCCGTCGCCCCGGCCTGCCCTGGCACCGGCTCCGCGGAACTGGCTCCGGCGGCATCGGCCGACTTGACCAAAGGCAGGGCAGCTAACGCCTCTGCCGATGTGATCTGCGAACCGAGTTGGGCGGTGAGCGTGCGCCCGGCGTCGCTGATGGTGCCGCCGGGGAAGGTCAGACCGTTGTTTTTGAGGACGTCGGCGACGGCGGAGGCGTCGATACCGGCGCTGGCCATGGCGGCTGTGTCGAGGGCGATTTCGATTTCCGGCGCCTCATAGCCGGAGACGTCGACCGAACGGACGCCGGGCAGTTGGGAAAGCTTGGGCACGAGCGCTTGGTCCACGGCGTTGGCTAACTCGGTCGGATCGGTTGGACCGTCCGATTGGCCGGACACGGCGAGTTGGATGACCGGGAAATCGTCCATTGAGCCGGTCATGACCTGCGTTTCTACATCCTCGGGCAGAGATGATGCGAGGCGTGTGACGGCGGTGGACAGCTTCTGGTTGGCGTTGTCCATATTGGTGCCGTAGCGGAATGAGACCAGTGAGAAGGTGACCGAATTCATTGAGGTGGTGTCCACCGACTCAATCCCGGCGACGGAACGGATGGCACCCTCAACCGGTGTGGCGACTTGGTCTTCGACAATGGCGGCGCTGGCGCCGGGGTAGGTCGTGATCACCGCTGCCATCGGGATTTCGAGCGAGGGGATCAATTCTTGTTTGAGCGACCCCATCGAGAAGATGCCGCCAACCATGATGGCGATGGTGGCCAGCGCGACAACGGCGCGGTTGCGCAGGGAGAGTCTGGCGAGTCGGAACACGGGTAACCTTCCGTCGGTGGGGTATGCTGCTATTAGTTAGCTTCAAGCAAATCATATCGCTTAGCCTGAGGCTAACTAATTCCTAGATGTGTGGAAGCTGTGCAGGTTCGCTGGCTGGGGCGGAGGTGAAAGATGAGCGGTGGGGCTCGCCGGGAGAGTCTTCTGCGCGACCTTGAGGCGATCCATGACCAGCTCAAAGGGGTCGGTATGAGGTCGCGCATTGAGGCGCGGCCAACTCTGGCTTTGCGGCCGCAGCAGGTGCGGGTGGCCGGGCTCTTGGTCCTAAATGGGCCGATGCGCTCGGGCGAACTGGCCACCACGCTCGGCGTTTCCAGGGCCACGATGACTGGGTTGGTCGATCGGCTGGAGCAAGCGGGGATGGTTGAACGCCGGGTCGTCCACGCGATGGCCGTTCGCGCCTGGCGGAAATCACCGAATCCGGCCGCCAAATCCTGTCTGAAATGCTTAGCTCTATGAGCACGGTGCCAGACGAGGTGATCAGCCGACTGACGGTAGAAGAGCTATCCGCCCTGGTCTCCGGCCTAAATGGGGTGCTCAGAGTGGTCCATCTACTCGAATCGGACGCTGCCGGTTGACCAGACGGGGACCAACCGGTCCATTCCTTTAGCGGCGGAACCGACCCGCTTCTGGGATTCCGGCGGTGTTGCACGCAGTGCAGTTTTGCACTTAGTGTAAGTCCGTGCAACTCGAACCGACCGCCTTTCACGGTCAACTCCCCAGGTGTGCCCTGTCGACCACTAATGGGGGGCCTCATTAGTGGCTAACGGCGATTCCCTCAAAGATCAGAAGCGAAGGCTCACGGGAGGTTCGCTGAAGGAGCGGCGCCGCGCCCGGATCATCGTCGCCGCCGCTGAGTTGCTCGACGAGCGCGAAGGCGCTGGCTTCACGGTCGAGGAAGTGGCCACTCGGGCCGAGGTCTCTCGGCGCACCGTCTTCAACTATTTCGCTTCGATCGACGACCTGGTGGTGGCGGTGGGTGCCGACATGCTGGGTGGCTTGGTGGACAACTTGCGCTTGGAACTGCCCGCCGGCGCCAGCGGTTCTCCGGCCGAGGTATTGCCCGATGCCGTCGCCGCCGTCCTCGCGCCGAGCCGAACATCTGGCCTCGCGGCGGCCCCAGCCTCTGCCGCTGACCCGGAACAGACCACTAATGGGGACAGTTCCCATTACTGGAACGCCGACCTTCCCGAGTCGGACGACATCGCCTTGCGGGCCGCGGTGTTCGCGGACATCGCCGGAGCGTTGGAGTCGGTTGACCTGGTCGCTCCGATGATCCGTCTGACCAGGGCGCTGGGAGGGGTCGGACCGAGCGATCAGCGGGTCGCCGCCACCGTCCAAGAAGCGATGGCTCGGATCACCGTGCAACTATCGGGCGAGTTACGGCGGCGCCATCCGCAAGCCGCCCGCTTGTCGGTGGATTTGCTGGTGGCGGCACTACTTGGCGGCGTCATTGTGCTTTACGGCCACTGGGTCGAACGCTCCGGCTTGACTGATACCGCTGAATCGCGCCGAACCTGGTCCGACTTGCTGGCGGCGCTGATCGAACAGGTCGGCGCTGGCTATTTGACCGCCGCCCCGGTTTTCCAACCCGACCGACCGCCGGAGTCTGAAAGTCGCTGATTAGCCGATCGCTATCGGCTCAACCCGATCCAACGAAACGAGAATCGCCATGGCTCAACTCCTCTACCGACTGGGGCGCTTCAGCGCCAAGCACCGCTTTGGCGTGATCGGCTTCTGGCTGATCGCGCTGGTGGCGGCAGCGGGCGCCTACCTGGGCGCCCATGGCTCCCTGGCCGCCAGTTTCGATATTCCCGGAACGGCAACGGCAACGGTCAGCGCCGAACTTGCCAAACGCCTGCCGGACCTGGCCGGGGCCGCCGGGACGGTAGTCTTCCGAACCGGGGATGGCGCCCAGTTCAACGACGATCAGCGAGCCCAGATCAGCGAGGCTCTCGGCGCCGTCACTACTGTCGACCGGGTGCGGGCCGTAGTCGACCCCTTTCTAAGTGAAGCCGAACGGATTGAACAACAACAACTACTTGAGCAAAGCGCCGCCGAACTGACGCAGGGTCAGGCTGACTTGGACGCTGGCCGGGCCGCGCTTGAAGCCGCACAAACTCAGCTTGACGCTGCTCAGGCGCAGATCGACGACGCCCTCGCGGCGGCCGCCGCAGCTGGTATCACCGGGCCAGTCGATCCGCAGATGGTGGCCACACTGGGCGAACTCGAAGCCCAGCAGGCCGAACTGGCCGCTCAACGAGAGGCCCTCGACCAAGCTCAAACTGACCTAGACGCTGGTGCTGAGACGCTCGAAGACGGGCAGCGGCTGTTCGACTTCGCCAGCCCGATCCGGACTGTTTCGACGGAGGGCAGCACTGCCCTGGCCATGATCATGTTCGAGGACGACATGTTCGCGCTGCCCCAGGCTTCGAAAGAGTTGGTGGTGGAGCGGATCGACGGCGCTGACATCGCTCGCGTCGAAGTGGACTATTCGAGCGAGATCGCGCAGACTACCGAGGGTTTGATCGGGCCGAGTGAAGTGATCGGTGTGGGCGTAGCGGCGATCGTGCTGCTGGTGCTGCTGCGCACCCTTTTTGCCGCGCTCACGCCAATCGTCTCTTCGCTGGTCGGCGCAGGTATTGGCGTGGCCGGTTCGATGTCCCTGTCCGGAGTCTTGGACATGAACTCGATTACGCCCGTGCTGGGGATAATGCTGGGGCTGGCGGTCGGCATTGACTACGCGTTGTTCATTATTCAGCGCCACCGCCGGCAGCTCGCCTCCGGCTTGGCGGTGCCTGAATCGATCGCTTTGGCTACTGGCACCGCCGGCAACGCTGTCGTGTTCGCGGGCAGCACCGTCGTGATCGCGCTGGCCGCCCTGGGTGTCTGCGGTATCCCCTTTCTCAGCCTGATGGGATGGGTGGGTGCGGCTTGTGTCGCCATAGCCGTGCTCGTCGCTATCTCATTTACGCCCGCTCTGCTTTCGCTGCTCGGCAAGCGCCTGCTACCTCGACGGGCGAGCCGGGCCGCGGGGTCGGCAGGTAGCACGGAGGTGGCTGATTTGCCAGCCCGGCCGATGTCGACCGGTCGGGCTGTCGTGTCCGTCGTGGTCGGCATCGGCGGCCTGTTGGTGTTGGCGATTCCGGCCCTGGACATGCGGCTGGGGCTGCCCGACGGGTCGAATGAGCCGACTGGTTCGACGTCGTACCGCTCTTATATGGCGGTGGCGGCGGAGTTCGGGCCGGGCATGAACGGGCGCCTGGTGGTGGCGGCTGAACTGCCAGAGGCTGCGAGTGGGGAGGAAGCCCAAGTCGAGGCGCAGGCGAATATCGCGGCCACGTTGATGGATCAGCCCGATGTGGTGGCCGTGGTGCCAGCCGGGGTGAGCGCTGGGGGAGACTACCTGGCTTTCCAGGTCGTCCCGGCGGAGGGACCGGCCAGCGTCTCGACCGAGGTGTTGGTGGACCGATTGCGGGCGATCAGCCCACTCGAAGGCGGGATTGAACTTGGCGTGGCCGGGCAGGCCAGCGGCAACATTGATGTTTCGGCCAAGCTGGCTGACGCGCTGCCGCTCTATCTGGTGGTGGTTGGCGGGTTGTCGCTGCTGGTCATGGTGGTGGTGTTCCGGTCGTTACTGGTGCCGCTGATCGCGGCGGCTGGATTCGTTCTTTCCTACTTCGCCGCGCTCGGCGCGGTCGTGGCCATCTACCAGTGGGGTTGGTTGGGCTTCATCTTCGATGTCCACGACCCCGGCCCGGTCTTGAACTTCGCGCCCATTTTGCTGGTGGGTGTGGTGTTCGCTTTGGCGATGGACTACCAGTTGTTCCTCGCCAGCGGCATGAGGGAGGCTTTCGTTCACGGCAGTTCGACGCGTCAAGCGGTTATGGTTGGGCTCCACGGCGCCAGGGCGGTGGTTGTAGCGGCGGCCCTGATCATGATGTCGGTGTTCGGCGGCTTCATTTTCTCGCACCTGGCGATGGTCCGGCCGCTTGGTTTCGGATTGGCCGTGGGCGTCATGTTCGACGCCTTCGTGGTCCGTCTCCTGGTGGTGCCGGCCGTGATGCATCTGGCTGGCCGTTCGGCCTGGTGGTTGCCGCGCTGGTTAGACCGAGTATTGCCGAACGTAGACCTTGAGGGCGCCGCCCTCGAACGCAGGCTTTCTGGTTAACTGCGGCCAGACTAGCCAATACGGGCCACCCGGAGATCGCCTGAGGGTTTGCGCGGCGCTGGCCAGCCCCCGACCCTGGCCAGCGCCGATGGGTTGTATCAACGGCGGCGACCTTAGCCTCCCGTTACTTCACTCTACCGTTGTGGGGGGCCTAAGTCCTCTTGACAAAGCGTGATGTTGGTCACATCAGTTCGCCTACACGGCATCGCGAGCCGCGCCCGAGTCGCCCGATGCATGCCGACCGAATTGTGGTTTGTGCGGAGAGCCAACGTCATCGTCTGCGCGAAGTAGCAGGATCTCGGAATGGCGAGGTGGGCGTCGGAATCGGGCGGAGGCCGCCGTTGTGCGGCGCCTTCTTTCGCGATGGAGCGCTCCTGCGCTCCCTGAGAAGCGTCAGAGGTAGCCTCTAGTATTAAGCCAAACAGGAAGGTCGTTGAGTTTCATGGTCACCCGTCTACGAGTGGAACCGGCGCTGCTGGCGTGGGCGGCGGCGCGTGCGGGCAAGGACGAGGAAACGTTGACAGCCAAGTTCAAGCACTACCCTCAGTGGCAGACGGGTGAATACGACCCGACTTTTGGCCAACTCGAAGATTTTGCTGACTACACGCGGACGCCGTTGGGCTACCTATTCCTGACGGAACCTCCGGAGGAGAACTTGCCTCTCCCGGATTTCCGAACTCTCGGCAACGCCACGCTAGAGCGCCCAAGCCCTGACTTGCTTGACACCATCTATAGCTGCCAACAACGGCAGGGGTGGTACCACGACTACGCACAGAGCGAAGGCCTTGAGACGTTGGGATTCGTGGGGTCCGTCCAGGTGACGGATTCTCCAATCACTGTGGCCGGAACTATCAGGGAGGCGATTAGCTTCGGGCTTGGTCAACGGGCCAAGTGTCACACGAGTGGCGATGTGCGCCGGTACCTCATCAATGCCATCGAAACCCTCGGTGTGCTTGTAATGGTTAACGGCGTAGTGAGTAACAACACACGTCGTAAGTTGAACCCCCAAGAATTCCGGGGATTCGCCATCGCCGACTCTTTGGCGCCGCTGATATTCATCAACGGCGCGGACGCCAAAGCCGCTCAACTGTTCACGCTGATTCATGAGTTGGCACACATCTTCGCGGGCGAGAGTGCCTTGTCTGACGCCGAC
Source organism: Bifidobacteriaceae bacterium (assembly GCA_031258055.1). Taxonomy (GTDB): domain Bacteria; phylum Actinomycetota; class Actinomycetes; order Actinomycetales; family WQXJ01; genus JAIRTF01. The sequence continues at coordinate 614 of JAIRNM010000024.1, read as the reverse complement.
ATGTCCGCGAACAGCGGCCAAGACAAGGAACTCTGGGCTAACAAGGTGGCTGCGGAGGTCTTAGTTCCACGGGCCGAGTTGCGAGCGGTCTGGCCTGGCGACTGCAACTCCGGGGAACTGGAACGGGTGGCGCATCACTTCAAGGTCAGCACCCTCGTGGTTCTCAAGAGTGCCTTCGATTCGGGCCTGATCGGATGGGGTGACTACCGCTCCAGATACACGGCCGAGCGGGAACATGCCCGCCAACACCTTGACGAGCGCGGCTCGGCGGGCGGCGGCAATTTCTACAACACTCAGCCGGTTCGGGTGAGTCGTCGTTTCGCTAGTGCGGTGGTGTCGTGGACACTGGAGGGCAAGACCCTATTCAGTGACGCCTACGCCCTGCTTGATGTGGCGAAACACGAGACCTTCGAGCGTCTCGCCGAGGTGGTCACAACCTGATGTACTTGCTGGATTCCAACGTCTTCATTGAGGCCCACCGCCGCTACTACGGCATCGACTTCGTGCCGGGCTTTTGGGACTGGCTTCACCTATCGAACCGCCGCGGCTTGTTGGCGAGCATCGACAAGATCAGACAAGAACTCGAAAACGGGACCCACGGCGACGAACTAAAG
>JAIRNM010000370.1 GCA_031258055.1 Bifidobacteriaceae bacterium | reverse complement strand
CGCGGCGGCGGAACCCGTGGCCCGGGTGCGGGCGAGAGCCCAGTCGAAAACTGGCGGGCGCCGCGCGACTCAGTGGCCCGCGCCGAACACGAAGCGCTGGCGGCTGTCCTGCAATTCCCGCAGCTTGTGCCTGCCGGTTTCGATGAGCTGGGCGGCGATGTTTTTCAGGTCCCTGAACTCAGGGCCGTCCATGACGCCATCCGGGCGGCCGGTGGGGTCAGCGCTGCTGCCGATTCCGCTTCAACCTGGGTCGGACAGGTCCGCGAACTGGCGGCGCCGCCAGTGGCTGGCGTCGTGACGGCGCTGGCCGTCGAGGCTCTGCCTCTGCGCGAAGGTGGCGAAGCGGATTACGTCAAAGGCGTGGTCACAGGGCTCCTCCAACTCGGCATTACCCGCCGTCTGGGTGAACTTCAATCCCAGCTTGGCCGCTTCGACGCCGCTCGTGACCAAGCCGGCCGTGAGGCAACGTTCAAGGAGATCGACGAGTTGTTGCGCCGCCGCGACGAACTGCGCCCCGATTAGGCGCTGCGCTGAAACTCTTGTGCGGTTGGGCGGTGTCAGGCCTCGGCGGCGGGGTAGCTGCCCGGCTCAGTTGGTCGTTTGCCGTGCTGTTTCTCCCAGCTACTGAGTTGCTGTTCGAGGGCTTTCATCAACTCGAAGACCTGGGCCGGTGGGATTCGCACGCGTGAGCCGACAACAGCGTTGAGAACAACTTCGCCGGTTCCCTCCCGCCTGGGTGGCTCCAGGAGCGACGCGAAATCGAGCACAAAAGCGTCTTTGGTGTGCCAGGCGCGAACAAAATCCGCGTAGACGCCAGCCTCTTTGTGCTCGGGAAGTTTGATCTGAATGCGCTGCTCCGGTGCCACCCCAAGATTCTAGCGGCGCCCCACAAGATCCATTTCCCCCGTAGCGCTGGAGTTCGATACTCGCCTGGCGCGGGTACTGTGGCCGCATGGTTTATCTCCGCGCCGACAAGCCGCCCGGTCATTTGGTCAGGGCGCTCGGCCTGCCGCCCCGTTCCCGCGTCCTGGCCGCCGCCTTCTTGCCCGATGCCGCCACTTGGCTGATTGCCGCCAGCACCGGTTTCGGTGTGGCGGCGCCCGAGCGAGTGGAATTCCACCCGTGGGATCTGATTGAGCGCGCGAAACTCACCCGCGAGGGCGGGTTGCTGTCAATCGTGTACGCCGATTCTCGTCTGACTGAAGAATTCGCCATCCAGTCGCGCGACAAGCGTTTCGCCTCAATCGTGAACGAATGCGTGCGCACGTCCGTGGTGGAAGTAGAACACGTCGATGTTCCCGGTGGCCAAGTTGCGGTGGCGTTACGGCGGCGACCTTCCGATCAGAGCCTCTACCTTCAAGAACTGCCTGGCCCCGGCGTTGACCCCGCCGCCGCCAAGGACCTAGTAAAAGCCGCGCGCGCGCGTTTAGGCGAAGCTGCCGGGCTGAAGACTTCGCTATGGTGAAAGCCCTGGTAAGCTTTACCGCGCCGATCCCGGCTAGCTCAATCGGCAGAGCATCTGACTGTTAATCAGAGGGTTACTGGTTCGAGTCCAGTGCCGGGAGCTTCAAGGGCCAGTAGCTCAGCCGGTCAGAGCAACGGACTCATAATCCGTCGGTCGTGGGTTCAAGCCCCACCTGGCCCACCATTTCCCAAGTTCATCGGCCATTTCTGGAACTGTGGGTTGCCCAGTCGCGGGTCGAGTGTCCAGATGAGTGCCCATTTATTTCTTGCCCTTACGCTTCCTGCCCGGAGCCTTGCCCATCACGCCGCCGATAGCTTTTGTGGCGGCGCCAAGTTCGGCAGTCTTCCCGATGTACTTCAGCGTTGTGGCCAAGTCCTCGTGGCGCATGTAGTCGCACACGGCAGTGATCGGCACGCCCCCGGCTAGCATCAGGGTGTCTACGCCCATGATCGCCATGTCGCTACCGACTCGCAATCCTCGGGCCTCTATACCGGCCTTGAGTTGTATCGCCAAGTCATCGTTGTGAGCGCACACGGCGGTCACGCCTTCGCTTATCCATCGGTCAACGGCCGAAAAACGGACGCGGGGTTGCCCCCAGCAACCGTGATCGTTCTGACCGCAGGCAGCCCCAGGCTCGGCGCCGCTTCTGCCGCGCCCGTGCGCCGCTGCGTCTCGACCGCCTCCAGTGCGGGTTGCACAGGGAACGCGTAACCTAAGCGACAATGCTCCCGCTTAAAGACGTGTCGGGTTTGGATCCTGCCTATCTCCTCATGCCGAATCAGCTCATGACCTCGCAGGAACCTTCTAGGCCCGAACTGGGCAGTGACAGAGCCTGGCAGATCGACCCCATCCATCGCTACCACAATTGTGGGGTTGACAACCGACCATAGATCAGCGAAAGACCGAACACTTTGGTCGGGCCTGTGGACAAGCACAACATGGCCGTGTTCCGCCATAGCAGCGCCCAAGTAGCGCAGCGTTCAGTCGGCAATGGGCCAACATCGAATTCACGCGCCCATGCCAACACGATGGCGAAAGCTGGCGAGGATACCGAGTTCTACAAGGACGCCCAGTTCTTGATACCCATCGAGCGGGGACCGTTCTATGCCTTCGAGATGATCCCGGCCTGGTACTCAACGCTTTGCGGCGTGAAAATCGACGGTGAAACCCGCGTGCTCGGTGCCGATGACCAGCCAATCCCCGGATTGTACGCGGGCGGTCTAGACTCGGGCGAATTCTTCAAAGACAACTACAATCACGGCTTCAGCGGCGGTTGCAGCGGCTACTCCTATTTCACGGGGCTCTTCGCGGCTGACCGGGCGACCGCTTACATCAAGGAAGGGTGAGCCTCGCCTTGAATACCGGACCCTGGGTGGCGCTCAGGCCACCCAGGGTCCGGTGATCAATTGTTATCGGTTGCCTACTTGGAGAGTTTGCCGAACTCCTCGCCCATCAGGACGTGCTCGTAGTAACCGTCAGCGTCCTTGGGGACCGTCAGGTCGAACTTGATGCCCTCTTGGAAGATCAAGATGAAGTCAGAACCGCCGAACAGGAAGTAGCCGAGTTCGTCGCCCTTGCTCACCTGGTCGCCAACCTTCAGGCCATCGCTGAAGTTGACGGAGGAAACTTGCGACATGCCGACCGGCATGCAGGCCACCAGGCCGAACTCCTCAGTGTCCACGATCACATAGGCGCGGGTCTCGATTGACTCCCAGGTCGGTTCTTCGCTGTAGAGCTGATACTTCTTGGCGCCAGGATCCCAAGCCGTCAAGCCGCCAATATTCACCGCCGCTGGAATGTGGTTCATCTCCACCACTTCGCCTGCTACTGGGAAGTGATAGCGGTGGTAGTCCTGCACATTCAAGAAGGTGTGGGTGAGAGTGCCGCCAGCGAAATCTTCGGCGTGCTCAGAGCCTTGGAGTAGCTGCGGGACCGAATTGAAGCCTTTCGACTTGATCACGACATAGTCATCTGGGCCGGTCTGCTGGTTCTCTGCCCCGACAATGTTGGAGTCTTGGTCGACCGACCACAGGCCCTGGGCCACCGAATCGGCCGGGGAGGAGATGACCGAGGGATCATCGGGCGCGGCGATTGGCCGCACCGACGGGTCCTTCAGATGCCGGGCGAAGAAGTCGTTGAAGGAATGCCAGTTCTCCTTCGGCTCGTACCAGTCTTTTTGCAGGCCGTATTCCGGGTCGGCGTAAGCCCGCCAATAGTACTGGTCGGTCCAAGATTCCTTGGTGGACAAGAAGTTTCCCCAGTTCTTGGTGTACTGCACCATCCAGTCGCTAACGCGGGGTTCATATTCGAGGGACGGGAAATAGAGGCCGTCGTCCTCAAGCTCAGGCAACGGTATG
>JAIRNM010000284.1 GCA_031258055.1 Bifidobacteriaceae bacterium | reverse complement strand
CTGGTCCCTCACCTGGCGGCGCTCACTTGGCCCAGCGGCCGAGTTGGAAATTGAGGACAGCTAGGGCGGCCGGTCCGGCGAAGCCGCTCCGAAGCACCTCCCGGCCGAGCCTAACCGGCTGACAACCCGCCTCCATCAAAGTCTCCAATTCCGGTTCGCCAATCCCGCCTTCCGGCCCGACCAGCAGGTAGATGGCTGGGACGTGACTGGCCAGAGCTGGCCGGAGGGCGGTTTCCAGGCCGCGTGAGGCTTCCTCGTGTAGGACCAGGCTGAGCGCGCCCGCTCGCCCGGTCGCCTCAGCCAGCCTTGCTGCCAAAGCTTCGGTTCGCAGCGGCGCTTCAACCTCTGGCAAGCGCGGCCGTCGCGCCACCTTTGATTCGGCGCGCACCAGTCGTTGCCAGCGTTCCCGGCCTTTGGTGGTCTTATCGGGGAACCAGCGCACCACTGACTGGTTGGCCTGCCAAGGGATGACGGCATCGACCCCTAAACCGGTCGCCGCTGCCACCGCTGCCTCGTCCCGACGATCCTTGGCCAAGGCTTGGACCAGCACTAGTTGCGGAACTGACGGAGTGACCAGGCCGGGCGAAATGACCTCAACGGTGACTTGGGCCCAGTCACCGTGCGCCGCCGTGATTTGCCCGATGGCGAAGGCACCGGCTCCATCCGCCAACGTCAGCAGGTCGCCCACCCGCAGGCGTCTGACCTGAACAATATGGTGGGCTTCCGCCCCTGTTACGGCCAGCGTGTCGCCAGTTTGGACGGTGCCAATGCCGTCGAACCAGAACAGCGGCGGGGTGGTCACTTACCGGCCAGCTTGTCTTTCAGGCGCGCGAACATGCCCCCGGTTGAGGCGAAGTGGGCTTCGGGGCGTTCCTCGCGGCGTTCCAGGGCGAGGCGCCGAAGCAGTTCGCGTTGCGAGTCGTCAAGTTCGGTCGGCACCTGGACGTCAAGGTGGACCAGCAGGTCACCGCGGGTTCGTTGGTTCAGGCGGCCAGCCCCCAAGCCCTCCAAGGTGATGACTGTGCCTGGCTGCGAGCCGGGCCGGATACCGACTTCGCGTTCGCCGTCAAGGGTCTCTATAACGATGGACGCGCCGAGTGCCGCCGCCGTCATCGGGATTGGCAATGTGGCCACTAAGTTGTCCCCGTCACGTACAAAGTCAGGGTGCCGCTTGACCTTGAATTCAATGTAAAGGTCGGCCGCTGGGCCGCCGGCCGGCCCCGCCTCGCCTTTGCCGGTCAGTCGCAGACGGTTGCCGGAGTCCACTCCAACCGGCACGTCAATCTGAATTGTGCTGTGCCCACGGACCCGGCCCTGGCCGGAGCACTCCGGGCAAGGATTGGCAATAATGTTGCCGAAACCCTGGCATTGGCGGCAGGGGTCAAGGGTGCGCATGGTCCCCAGGAGGCTGCGGACCAGCCGTTCACGCACGCCCCGGCCCTGGCAAGACGAACAGACGACCGGGGCGGTGCCCGGCGCACAGCAGGTGCCGTCGCAGGCGCCGCACCTCAGATAGGTCGAATAGGAGACTTCTTTGACCGCGCCGAAGACCGAATCCTTCAACTCAACTGTCAAGCGTTCAAGCTGATCACGCCCGCGGGCGGCGCGGCTGGCGGGACCGGCTTGACCGGCGCTGGCGCCGGCGGTGGCGTTGAAAACGGCCTCGAATATGTCGCCGAAACCGCCGAATGAGGCGCTGAAGCCGCCGAACGGGTTGTTCCCCGCGGCGGTGGCGCCGCCGCCCGGCGCCAGCGGGTCGACACCCAAGTCATACATTTCGCGCTTTTTCGGGTCACAGAGAACTTCGTAGGCGGCGTTGATCTGCTTGAATCTCTCCTCCGCCTCCGGGCTGTGACCAACGATGTCGGGGTGATTGGCGCGGCTGGCCTTGCGGTACGCCAGCTTGATTTCCTCGGCCGAGGCGCCCTTGGAAATCCCCAGGATGGCGTAGTAGTCGTTCATGATCTCCTTCTTGCTAACCGGCCAGAATCCTTGACAGGTAACGGGCAATAGCCCGGACCACCGCGATTGAGCCAGGGTAGTCCATCCGGGTGGGGCCAAGCACACCCAAGTGTGCCTGGGCTGGTCCTGGACCGTAGCCAGCCGCGACCAAGGAAACACCCTCCAGGCCCGCCTGGGTGGTTTCGTGCCCTATCCGGACGGCCACCTTACCCGAATCCGCCGACATGTCGGTCAGCAGTTTTAGCAGCACGACTTGTTCTTCGATCGCTTCTAACACCGACATGAAGCTGGGGAAGTCAGCCGAGGCCCGCGCCAAGTTGGAGGTTCCCGCCAAGACCAGCCGCTCCTGATAACCGGAGCGGGGAATCTCTTTGAGAGCGTCGACAACGGCCTGGACCGATGGCCGGACGGCTGGCGCGAAGCCCTGCCACAAATTGTCTAGATCAGCGACAGCTTCTTCCAGGCTGGGGCCAGCTGTGGCCTCATTCAGCTTGGCCCTCAGCACGGCTGTGGTTTCCGGCCCCAGGGCGGCCGGTAGTTCGATGATGCGTTGTTCGACCCGTCCGGCGTCGGTGATCAACACCAGCAGGCAGCGGGCTGGCGAAAGCTCCACCAGTTCGATGTGACGCACCCGGGTGGTACGGAGCGACGGATACTGGATCACAGCTACCTGGCGGGTCAACTGCGCCAGAGCACGTACCGCCCGGTCGACAATCGAGTCCAGGTTTAGTGGGCCGTCAAGCAGCGTCTGGATGGCCCGGCGCTCGGCTGAGGACAGCGGCTTGACGGTGGCCAATTGGTCAACAAACAGCCGGTAACCAGCGTCAGTCGGTACCCGCCCGGCGGAAGTGTGCGGTTGGGCGATCAGCCCGGACTCCTCCAAGACCGCCATGTCGTTACGGATGGTGGCAGGGGAAACGCTCAATTGGTGGCGTTCGACCAGGCCGCGCGAACCGACCGGTTCGCCAGTCGCCACGTAGTCCTCGACAATGGCCCGCAATACCGCCATCCGGCGTTCATCCAACATTTCGTTTCCCACCTCCCGTCCGGTAGCACTCGCGCATTTCGAGTGCCAAGTTTACGCCGCCGCGCGGCGGACAGGCCGCTAGCGGCACCGAAATCAGCCCAGAGCCAACCTGGAGCTATCCGCGCGACCACCCCCGTCATCCCGTCCTCACCCCAAGCCATCGCGTACGCTCCACCCCGTCATCTCGCGCGTAGATGCCCGACCCGTGTTTGTCCCGGATCGTCTGGGGAGTCAGCGGCATGTCCCTCGCCCTCAAACCCCCGCGATCCTGGGCCGCAGGACCGGAGCAACAGCCTCACCGATCCAGCGTCTTAGTGTCGGTGGTTGGTGATGGGTTGTTGGTTTGGGTCGAGCCAGGGTGGTGGTGTGAATTGCCAGTGCCCGGTGTCGTTGAGGGTGAGTTTCCAGGGCGGGTCGCCGTCGCGGGGTGGCTCGATTAGTCGATGGTGGCTGGGGCATAGGCTGCATAGGTTGTCTAAGGCTGTGGGTCCGCCTTGTTGCCATGGTTTGACGTGGTGGGCTTGGCAGACTTGTGGTGGCCGGTCACACCCTGGGAAGCAACACCCGCCGTCTCTGGCGATCAAAGCTCGCCGTAAACC
>JAIRNM010000205.1 GCA_031258055.1 Bifidobacteriaceae bacterium | reverse complement strand
CAACAGTTTGCTGACTGGCAAGCGTTCACCAATCAGCCCGGTGGAGCAGACCAGCACCTCCTCGGTCCGCAAACCGAGGCGTCTTGCTAACGCCCCGGCTGTCTGCTTGGCGTCATCGTAACCCTCTTGGCCGGTGCAGGCGTTAGCGCCGCCGGAGTTGAGAATAACGGCCCGCGGCACCGAATAGCCGCCTGCGGCCAGCGCCATCGCCTCGCGGCTGAGAACCACCGGTGCGGCCGCGAAACGGTTGACGGTGAAAACGGCGGCGGCGGCGGATGTGGCGGCGGCGGCATCGTTCACCACTAAAGCGAAATCCTTGGCGCCGCCGGTCTTGATCCCGGCGGCCAGGCCAACGGCCCGAAAACCCTGCGGCGTGGTTACGGTCATGGGGCGACTCCGTTCAGTTCCAGGCCGGTTTCTTCCGGCAACCCTAAAGCCAGGTTAATGGATTGGATGGCGGCTCCGGCCGTTCCCTTGACCAGGTTGTCGATCGCCGTGATCACCACAAGCCGTTCCGCCCTCTCATCGAAAGCGACCTGGATCATTGCCGTGTTAGCACCCAACGTCTGGGCTGTCGACGGCCAACTACCCTCCTCCAAAATGCTCACGAAGCGCTCGGGGCCGTGGCCCAACTGGCCGTAGGCGTCAAGCCAGGGCCGTCTGAGGCTGCCCAGATCGAAGTTCGGACCCGGTTTGGCGGTGACTGTCGCCAGAATTCCTCGGCTCATCGGCACCAGCGTCGGTGTGAAGCTGATAGTGGGCCTGGCTCCCTGGGGCGCGCCCGCTGCCGCCTTGGTTAGGTTTTGGATTATCTCCGGGATGTGGCGGTGGCTACCGCCAACCGCATAAGGGCTGGCCGCGCCTAGAATCTCCGATGCCATCAGGTGTTCTTTGGCCGCTTTCCCGGCGCCGGAAACGCCGTTGGCCAGCACCGCGACCAGATCTTGGGGGCTGACGGTGCCCGCCGCGATGGCTGGCGCCAAGGCCAGGGTCACAGCTGTGACGTTGCACCCCGGCACGGCGATCCGCTTCGCGGCCACCAGCTTTTCGCGTTGTTTGCTTGTGCGGCCAGCCCCGCCTTCCCCCCAAGCGGTGATCAGCTCCGGCATCCCGTAAGTCCAGGCCCCGGCGTGCTCACCGCCGTAATACTCCCTCCAGGCCTGGGCGTCTTCGAGCCGGTGGTCAGCGCCTAAGTCAACCAAAATAGATTCGGGGCTGACCTGCTCGAGCTCTGCCGCGATCTGGGCTGATTTGCCGTGCGGCAGAGCCAGGATGATCACATCGTGCCCTTTGAGACTCCCCGCGTCCGTCGCCTGCAGTTCGCGGTCCGCCAGCGCGGCGATATGAGGATGCTGGCGGCCCAACTTCTGTCCCACGCTAGCGTTGGCGGTAACGGCACCGACCTGCGCTTGCGGATGGCCCGCCAGCAGCCTCAAGGCCTCTCCCCCGGCGTAGCCCGAAGCGCCAGCTACGGCCACAGTAAAGCTCATCCCTTAATCCTAACGCATGATTATGCGTCCCCCCGCAAATCCATGCACCGCCCTTTGCGCCCCAAAACCATGCCCGCACCGGGCGCGCCGATGCCGTCCACCCGTCACGACGGCATCGGCAAAGATCGCCACCCAGGCCACGGCGACATCATCTGGACTGGCCAGTGGATCTATTGGCGGTCTACCAACCGGGCTTAGGCGCTCTTTGCGAAGGCGGCGGCGTTCTTGGCGCTTCTGCGGCCAGTCGAAAGTGAAATGCCTTGGCACGATGCCGGAACCACCAGGCCGTAAGTCTCGCCTTGGAAGCCTCCGCACTCAACCCCAGCGGCATATAAGCCCTCAATCACGCTGCCGTCAGGACGGACCACCTCCACGTTGGAATTGATGTGGATGCCGCCGAACATGTTGACGGCCGACCCTTTGACGCGGAAGCCGTAGAACGGCCCTTGGTCAATGCGGCGCAAGTATTCCGCTTTCTTCAAGAAGACCGTGTCTTCGCCCGCGTCGACCAGCGCGTTGTACTCATCGACCGTATTACGCAGCGTTTCAGGTTGAACGCCCAGAGCCGTCGCCAATCCTTCGATGTCATCGGCCTTGAATACGTTGGGGTTGCCAGCGGCGAGTTCTCTCTCAAGTTCGTCCGGCGCGTCAACGAGCTTCGTGCCCTTGTTGACGTAAAAGCCCCAGCCTATATTCGGAGAGCCGTTGGCCACATAGTCGTCGAACTGCGCCTGGTCGATTATTGAGAAAGCCTTGATTTGCGACTCCACAGCGTTAGCGGAGGTGGTGTAAGAGCGGGTCTGCCCCTCATCGACAAAGCGGATGCCGTCCTGGTTTACCCAAAGGGCATGGGGGTTCATCGCCGCCAGCGACGCTAGCTGAGAGGCCACGCCCAAAGGCTCCACGGTGGTCCCAACGACAGGTGCCATGAGACGGAAAGGCTCACCCATTCCAGCCTCTCCGGCCATTCGGATGCCGTCGCCATCCAAGCCCGCAGCGCCGCACCACATGTACTTCTCAGAAGTGCGTGATGTATATCGGTCGAATAGCTCGGTATTGGAGCCAGCACTACCGCAAGCCAAAATTACCGCCTTGGCGTTGACGTTAACCACGCCGTCAGGCCCCTCAGCCTGAACCCCGATCACTTTATCGCCGTCCATGAGAAGGTGAGCGGCGGGAGTGTT
>JAIRNM010000180.1 GCA_031258055.1 Bifidobacteriaceae bacterium | reverse complement strand
CTTGACCAACGCCGGGCCTCGGCCGTGTCGTTGGCGGCAATCATCCCGACCGCCCTGGTCGGAGCGGCCAACTATGGAATCCGCGGGCATTTGGCGATCGTCCCGGCCATCGCCGTGGCGGCGGGCGGCATGGCCGGTGCCTGGCTCGGCGCCAGAATCCTCCGAAAGATCAAGCTAACCGCGCTGAATTGGGCATTTGTCGGGCTCATAGCCGCGACGGCGGTGTCGATGGTCTTCTACCAACCCCATCGCGGCGCCTCAGCGCCGCTCGGAACCGCCGCCTGGCTGGGACTGGTAGGCCTGGGCCTGGCCATGGGGCTGGCAGCGGGACTGTTCGGCATCGGCGGCGGGGTGATCGCGGTGCCTGCCTTGATGGCCCTGTTCGGCCTGTCTGACCTGGCGGCGCGGGGACCATCGCTGCTGGTGATGGTGCCAGCGGCGGTCACTGGGACGGTCACGAACGGCCGGGCGCGGCTCGTTGACCTGCCGATGGCGCTGGTGACCGGGTTGGCGGCGGCGGCGGCTTCCTTCGGCGGAAGCGCGCTGGCGTTCTTGCTAGACCCACAGGTGGGCAACCTGATGTTCGCCGCTCTGCTGGTGGTGAGCGCTGTTCAACTGGGCCGCCGGGCCCGGCGCCAAGGCCGGTCAAACCATGAGGGAGAATAGAGCCCGTGTCTCAAACCCTTTTCGACGCTCTAACTTGGCGCGGCCTGGTCTCGCAATCGACAGACGAAGCGAACTTGCGGAGCCATTTCGAGCAGGGGCCGGTGACCTATTACTGCGGGTTTGACCCCTCGGCGCCGTCGCTGCACATCGGCAACCTCGTTCAGATTCTTACGCTGAGAAGGATTCAGGAGCGGGGGCACTATCCGTTAGCGCTGGTCGGAGGCGCGACTGGGTTGATCGGCGATCCGAAGATGACGGGGGACCGGACGCTCAACGACCGGCAGACGGTGGCGGCTTGGGTCGAGCGCATCCAGGGCCAGATCGCGCCGCTACTGGATTTCGAAGGCAAATACGCCGCCCGCATGGTCAACAACCTGGACTGGACCAAAGAACTCAGCGCCATAGACCTGTTGCGCGGCGTGGGCAAGCATTTCCGGCTTTCGACCATGCTGGCGAAGGAGACAGTCGCCCGGCGCTTGGCCTCTGAACAGGGAATATCCTTCACAGAGTTCTCTTACCAGGTGCTCCAGGGGCTAGATTTCCGCGAGCTTTACCAGCGTTACGGCTGCACTGTCCAGACCGGCGGCTCCGACCAGTGGGGCAACTTGTTGAGCGGGGTTGAACTCATTCACAAAGCCAACGGCGCGACCGTCCACGCTTTCACCACGCCGCTGATCACCAAGGCGGACGGGACCAAATTCGGCAAGACCGAATCCGGCACGGTTTGGCTCGATCCGGCCATGACCACGCCTTATGCCTTCTACCAGTTCTGGCTGAACCAGGATGACCGGGACGTTTCTGGATACTTGAAGGTCTTCACCTTCTTAGAGCCGGACCGAATCGCCGAGCTAGAGGCCGCCACCCGCGAACGTCCTCAAGAGCGGGCCGCCCAGAAGGCCTTGGCCAGCGAGGTGACCGCTTTGGTTCACGGCCCGAAGGCAGCCCAGGGAGCGGCCGATGCCGCCGCCGCGCTGTTCGGCACCGGCTCGCTGGCCGCGTTGGAAGCGGACATGCTGGCCAGCGCTGTGGTCGAGTTGCCGACGGCGACTGTCCCCAAGGAAGGCGAGCCCATGACGGTGGTGGAGGCGCTGGCGGCATCGGGCCTAGAAAAATCGAAAGGGGCGGCGCGCCGAACCCTGGCGGCGGGCGGCGTCTACCTTAACAACCAGAAAGTGACCGACCCGGATCAGGTCCTTGAGTCAGCGGATTTCCTGCATGGACGTTTCGCCCTGTTGCGCCGGGGCCGCAAGACCCTGGGCCTGGCCGAACGGCGCTAGCCCACCCGACAACCTTGAAAACCGCGGGCGCGGACGGTCTTGCCCTTGCCCGTATTAGCTATAACTGATAGATTGACGGTGTGGTGTGGGAAATCTTGTACTCGGCCGTGGCCGAGGCCTGGCTCGCTGATCAGGACCAAGGAACGCGCGAAGGTGTTGTCGCCGCGGTTGAGACTCTCCGCACGGAAGGGCCGGCCTTGGGTAGACCATTGGCCGACCGGGTGACCAGTTCGCGGCACCATAACATGAAGGAGTTGAGGCCGCCGTCTCCGGGCGCCACTGAGATCCGGGCGTTGTATGCCTTCGACCGGTCTCGTCGGGCGGTCGTCATATTGATCGGAGATAAGCGTGGCCAGTGGGACGCTTGGTACCGGAAGATGGTGCCATTAGCCGATAGACATGTTCGACGCGCATTTGAGGGGAGAGGAGATATGAAGACACAGGACCAGATTATCGATCAATATGGGCTTGACCAGGAAGGGATTAGGGTGCGGGCCGCGGCTTTGGTTGCTGAAACGCGCGCTTACCGGCTGCGCGAGATGCGGGACCAGCAGGCCCTGACTCAGACCGATGTGGCGCGGGTGATGGATGTTGGCCAGTCGGCCGTGTCGCAAATTGAAAGTGGCGACGTTGAGCGCGCCAAAGTCGCGACCTTGCGGAAGTACGTCCGCGCGCTCGGCGGCGAGTTGACAGTCGAGGCCATCTTCGGGGACGTCAGGCTGACCGTTGCCTAGATCACCTGGTGACTGCCATCTGGCCTATGCTATAAACGAAACCCGCTGACCAGCGGGTTTGGTTCTGTTGAGACGGTGGGAGCCGACGCCCCGGATAGCTTGACAAGTTGAACTGTCGGAATTGGTTGATACCTTGGATGGCGTGACGCAAGCTGATAACCCTCCGCTCAGGAAATCTCCGCTCGATCAGGTTCATCGGGCGGCTGGCGCTAAGTTCACCGATTTCGGCGGCTGGGACTTGCCCTTGCGTTTCGGCTCGGAACTGGCCGAACACCAAGCTGTCCGTGGGGCGGCGGGGCTATTCGACCTGTCGCACATGGCTCAGATTGAGGTGACTGGTCCGGGCGCCGACAGCGGGCTTGATTACGCCCTGATGGGAGCGCATTCGACCATGCCGGTCGGGCGGGCGTCGTATTCCATGGTCTTGGCCGCGGATGGCGGTGTGATTGATGACCTGATTGTCTACCGGCTGAGCGCGGACCGCTTCTTCGTTATCGCTAACGCCGCTAACCGTGAGACGGTCGGGGATGAGTTTTCCCGGCGTCTGGCCGGGTTCGACGCGACTGTGACCGATGTGACCTTAGAGCGGGCTTTGATTGCTGTTCAGGGCCCGCAATCGTTGGCAGTGCTGACGGCGGCTGGCTTGCCGCGGGCCCGTGAACTGGGTTATTACCGCGCCTACGAGGACGAATGGGAGGGCGCCGGAGTTATTGTCGCCCGCACCGGCTACACCGGTGAGAACGGCTTTGAGGTTTCCTGCTTAGCTGAGGTAGGACCGCGTTTGTGGGAACAGCTAATGGCGGTCGGTGCCCCCTTGGGTTTGGTCGCCTGCGGGCTGGCCGCGCGCGATACGCTCAGGCTGGAAGCCGGAATGCCGTTGTA
>JAIRNM010000097.1 GCA_031258055.1 Bifidobacteriaceae bacterium | reverse complement strand
ATAGACAGGCGCACGCTCGTCGGCGCGTATGAAATGTACGGGGTCACGAGTACCGCGCTGATGTCCCAATCGCGGCCAAGGTCAAGGGTCAGCCATTGATCGGTCGTCTGATCCGCAGCGGTTTGCCATCGGCCGCTTCCCGCGTTAATGACCTGCGCCGCGGAGTAGCTCGCACTGTAGGCGCTCGAAGCGCCAACCGCCGTACCGCCCGCCCGGTCCCAGGCCACATCCACCAAGCCGGTTGACGCCCGCGCCGCGAACTCGGCGGTTAGCGTAGGCGGTGGTGGAGGCGGCGGCGATGTCTCAATCTCCCACCAGACCCATTCCGCCAGGCCATCCGAACTCGCCAGCTTCGCTTGAACGCTCTGGAAGACTGAGTTCTCGTCCCCAGTGACCTCTACGCTGGGTCCCGCTCCTGCCTCTTCACCGTTGACATACCAGGTCACCGTCACCGACAGGTTGTCAGGGTGGGAAGCCTCCACCTCGAATAGCTCAGTTTCGCCGTCCGCCAGATGGACGGTCTGGCCGGGGTTGGGAGAAACCGATGTCGCCTGCGGATAGCTCGCCGGGTAGCTCACATTGACAGTGTGATACGTGATGGCCTGCCGTCCCGCGCCGTCCGTTACGAGCGCTCCGACCGCATTTGACCCCAGGTGGAGCATCTGCGCCGATGCCGTCAACCCGCTCCCGTCGTCGAATTCGCCGTCGCCGTCGGTGTCCCAGGCGAGCGTGTACCCGCTATCCGCGTCAGCCGTTACGGTGACCGATTCGCCCACAACCGCCGAAGAGGGGCCCGACAGCGTCACGCTGGGATACTTGCCGAGGCCAGCGTCGGTGATGTCTTGCTCTAGCTGTGTCACTATTGCGTCGAACGCGTCCGCCAATTCCTCGAAAGCCGCAGCCGTCGCTGCTTCGCTGGCCAAGGCATCAGCGTGCCAATCACTCAGAGATACGTACGGCGCGCCAAGCATTTCATCTTGTTTCACCAGTTGGATGAACTCAACGATGTCCTCTTCGTTCAGGCCTGCGTCGATCAGTACCTGTCTCTCTTCGTCTGTGAGCACGCCAGTGGAATTAAGGCGTGCGTGAAGCTCATTGAAACCGCCCACCACCTCAGGTGTGATGGGGTTAGACGCCGCGTCGTCAAAAGCAATCCAGCTCTCACGGGCGCTCGCCCCCGCACCCAAAGCGGCTGTAAGCTGCCTCGCATAGGCGCTGACGGCTTGGGCCTGCGCCAAAGCAGCCGGAGCATCCTTGGCGGCTTGAGCGCCTTGGTATTTCTCCAGCGCGTGTAGGAATGCCTCTCCGGCCCGTGCCTCAGCATCTTGAGCGCTGAGGAGGTCTTGGAAAATCCTGTCAACCTGGTCCTCGGTGGCCGGATACACCGCAGAACTGGGCAGCGCTACCGGCGCGGTAAAGTCAAGGTCGGGTGGGTCAGCTGCTATGGCCTCGTAGACGCGGACGCGATGGTCTACCAAGAGTTCGGCTGCCTCCCGCGGCCCCAGTCCATCATCCATAGAATCCCAGGGCGCTGAGTCGATCAGATCTTTGCAGAACTTCTTGACGAGCTTCAGGCCCGACCCGGATTGGCGCGTGACGAACGCGATGTCCATCATTTTCACGCAGAACGCTTGCTTCATGTAGTACTTGATGACGTCCTTGGGGCCGTCCCAGGTGACGGCGGAGGCCCAGGTCGGTTTTCCAGGGATTTTCCCGTACAGAAACACAAAAGTGTTCAGTGCAAAGCTCTTCACTCGCACCTCAGCGGCGCGCGCTTGGGCGTCAGCCTTGACGGCGCTAATCTGCGAGGCCGGTGGGACCGGCACCCCGACCTGAGCCGGCGCCACAGTGAAAGCGTCACGCAGGATCGAGTCTTGGCCAGGATCAAACTGCTCGTCCTGGCAGACGTCTTCGACCAGGTCATAGGTGCCCGGCTTGATATTGCCGGCCGGCGCCGTCCATCCAAGCGTGACGCTGTCGAACTGGCTCGCGACGCTCGAAGACCAAATCGGGTTAGGCGAACCGGATTCGTCCACCAGAGCCGAAGTTACGCCGTCCGCGACCGTGCCCGCCGAAACAACATAGACGTCCGATTGCCGGTACAGCCCGTCGCAGCCAAGAGAGACGGTCCCGCCCAGCAAGATGACTTCCTGGTTCGGCCCGTAGGCGGTCTCATCCATGATGAAACCGCGTGCTTCGGCAGTACTTCGGTCGGTGGACACAAGCAGCCCGGCCAGGAGGCCCGCAGCAGCTAGGGCGGCTGTCGCGGCGCAGGCTCCGCGCTTCAGCCTGGACGAAGCTACAACAGGGGTACGGCTGTGACCGGCTTGGCCGCGAAGAAGGGGACGACGCATCGGGGGCACCTTTCGTCAATGGAGCGGTTCTATCCTCGCTTACCACGGGCCGTGGCGCGACGGCGCGCTCACTCGTTAGGCCCGACAGTAGCGGAAAGACCAGGGCTACGGCAATGGGTCGACCGCGATGCGAGATAAGCTTAGTCTCGCCTAGCTAGCGCTATGATCGTCACAAACTCGAGGTAGAGCGAAATCAGCGCCAGTATCAAGACACTCGCGATCACCCAGTCGCCGCCACGAGGAGCGCCCGTTCGCACCATGTGCGAAGCGACATCGAAAGCCGACACGAAAGCGTAGGCGGCGAGCAGTACCCCGACTAGCCCAATGGCGAGTCCCACAGGTACGCCCGCCACTTTGAGTCCCCGCAGGCCGAACTGGTCGGGGATCAGGCCAGTGGCCCGAACCAGGATGTTGATCGTTACAAAAACCCCGTAAGCCTCACACGCAATCAGCGCTGTTTTGGTCGCTCGCGCGCTGACGCGCACAACGCCGCTGGCGTACATTAGCAGCGTCACGGAGAACACGGCCACCGACGCTAGCAACGCTTGAAACAAGATCCCGCTCCATTGCGCCTCATCAAGAGCCAATACGGGGCCGGCCGCCACCCCGAGTAGCACTGCCCAGGCCGCCGACCAGCCGCCCACCCAAACCGGTAGCGGCCAACCGTCGGTTCGGTAGGCCCTGTATAAGCAGGAGAAGGCCGCCGATATCAGGGGCACTACGGTCCACAACCGGCAGGGGACGAACATCCATCCAATAGCTGTCCCCCCAATGAACACAGCGAGCAAGAACGCCGCCTTGGCGATCAAACCCGCATAGGTTACCTGGGTTCGCTCTGCTTCGGGATCCCCGTAGTACCAGGGGTGGGCGGGGTCAATGGGAATGCCTTGGAAGGTGCCAGGGCCCCCGTAGCCGGGTATGGGCGCAACCGGGCTAGGGTCGTCCCAGCGCTTTTCGAGGCGGCTGAGCAGGGGGTTGCTCATGTGCCCCAAGCATACTCCCGTCGACGTCCGGCGCAGACCCAAGGTGTGCTTCGGGACCGGGGAACCGGGAGCGACGGACGGTTTCGCTAGGCTGGCGCACACGCACATTGCGCGCGTCGCGGCTTGTCGCGTTTTCATCCCCGTAATACGGCATCGACGACCCGTATACGGCATCGACGACCGACATCGTCCGAGCGGCGACGGCCGCGAAACTACTGGTCGAAGGCTAGTTTGACGACTTCGCGGGCTTCGGTTTCCGGTTCCATGAAGACCGGGGCCGTCCAGGCGTGGCGCACGCGCCAGCCGGCTTCCTCTAATAGCGCGGGCCAGAAGCGGAGCTTGGCGCGCAAGGAGGTTTCGGCCATGAACGCCGGGTCGTCGGTCAAGATAGCCGCGACCTCGCGGGCCGGGCCAGGGTCGGGACGGACCGCCAGTTTGATCCAGGGCCCTTCCTCCGGACCGTAGTTGGCGGTCACATGGGTGCCGCGCCGCTCGACCCGCCGCGCCAAGTCAGCGAACAAAGCGTCGGAGACTTGCGGACCGGACAGGGCTAACGCCCGCGGGTGCGCGGCGGTCCGCAGCACTGACTTGAATAGATGTGGGCCAACGCCTTTCAGGCGGTCGTCGTCCAGTTCCTCCGAAGACAAAGAACTCACCACCGTCAGGCGCCGTCGCCCGGCGAGGAGCACGTCTGTCAATGGGACCGCCCCGAAATCTCCCGCCAAGACCCCGAATTCGTACATCACCGCCCCGCGCGGCGACTTCGCCAAACCGGGCGCGAAGATCACCGCGTCGCGGGATACTCCGGCCGCCGCATCAGCCGGGGCAATCAACAGCGGTTCGGCCCCGCCTAGAGCTAACGCCCTGGTCAACAGCTTGTTGCCAGCCTTGGCGGCATGTTCAAGAGCGGAGCGGACGCGAGCGGCATGGGCCGGTGTGGCGGTGAACAGGGCCAGCGACTCGGACGGCCAACGGCTGAGATGGGTTTCTACCAGGGCAACGGCTGCTTCCACTTCAACGGCCGGGGCGTCGATTCGTTCAACCCGGGTGGCGCCCTGCGCTTGGCCATTGGCTGGGACGTGGGTCCAGGTGATCCGAGGCTCGTGTTCACGGCTTGGCAGGGCTGGCCCAAGCGTCGTGTAGCCCTCCTTTTCCAGCAGTTCAGTGACTCTTGGGTCGCGCGCGTTGGCAGCGGCGGGCAAAGGCACATGGGGCAGGAACTGGCTGACAGCCGCCGTCAGCGTCGAATCGGTGGCGCGAGCCGCGTCACCGATCACCAGTAGCTGTTTGGCGCGGGCGATGGCCGACACGCTTTGGGCAGGCGTGATCGTGTCGGCACAGTCAATGATGACTAGATCAACCGGCGCCGCGTCCAACTCCGGCAACGGCACCGCTTGCGGCACCATCACCGGCCCGGCCAAGATGCAGGGCCGTGCCCGCAGAGCCACGTCCGGCGCTAAAGCGAGCGCCCGGCGCAAAGGCGTGCCCGGCTCTAGATGGGAAAGCTTGAACAACTGCGCCGGATAAGCCTCGGCCGCCCGGTCACGCCAGCCGACCGCGGCGGCGCGGATCGGCAGTGGCTTGGTGGCGGTGTGGGCTACGTCCAGTTCTCGGTACGAATCAACCAGCGCCCGCAGGGTGTCGCCGCTCATTGAGGCGAGGACAGGATTGTCCGCCAAAGCGTGGGACAGCAGCGAAGACCACCAGACGAAGTCGATCTCTTTGACCACTGCGTCAACAGCCGCCTCAGCTTCGGGTCCACTCGCGCCCAACTCAGGCCCGACCCGACGCGCCGAAAGGTCATCCAGCAGCGAACCCAGTCCGGACTGCCGCAACGAAGCGGTCAAAGCCCCCAGTTCGGGCAGGAAATCCATAGAATCCCGGTCCACGTGCAGGCGGGTCAGCAAAGCCGTGAGGTCTGTGAATTCGAGTTCTGCCAGCGGCTCATGGCCCCCAGGCAGGGCCGCATCTAGCTGGGCTATATCCGCTGCCACCGCATCATATTCAGCTTCGATTTGGCGCATGCCGACTGGCAGCTTGGGCCAGGGGACACTCGGCGACCAACTCATCCAAATGTCGCGCTGGGTCTCTACCTGGACCAAAGCGGCATGGAGGTCGTCGATCTGTAAGCCAGGCCGGATCAGGTCGCGGGCTTGTTTGCGCAAACGCCGCCGCGTCCGCCGGGACATCTCCTGGCCGTTTGAGCTCCGCCATTCGGCAGTCGCGGTCGCTGCCACCATGTCCCCGGCTGACCGCTCGAAGATTTCCGGGATGAATTGATCTAAGGCTTCGCGCACGCCGCGCAGCATGTTTAGCTGTTCGCCCCAGCCAGCCAGCGTTGTCGACTCGTTCAGACCGGTCCGGCCCGTCACATCCCGCATATGGGCTATGGTCCGCGACAGCGAACCGTCCCGCAGCCGGTCCAAGCTAGCCAACAACACTGCGGCGGCGTTGGCGTCTGGTACATCGGCGCCCAGCCAAGCGGTCACTTCTGGCGTGAGCTTGAACAAGCCCAATTCTGTGACCCGGCGCAGCTTCTCCTTCGCGCCCTCGCGCGCCACTCCGGCCAGTGCCACCACCGCGTCCCGATCGAGTTGGCAGGTGCTGCGGGTATCCGGTGACTCTTCCGTGATCCGGGCCAGGACCTGCAAGGCGTCGAAGGGACTGGCACCGACTGGATCGACCGGACCATGCAAGGCCCCCAGATAGCTGGAGATCTGATCCGACCGTTCCGCCAGGGCGGTCCGAATCTGGCCGATCGCCTCGGCGTCAACTGGCGGCGCGGCCACCTGTAAGCCCGCGACCAGGTGAACCAAGGACCGGTCACGCCAATCCGGCGCTGGCTCCAAATCCAGGAGGAATTCGCCCAGGCCGAAAGCTCGCAGAGTCTTGGCGACAGCCCGTTTGGCGCTGGCGGTGGAAGACACGTATAGAACCGTGCGGCCGGACCCGGCGGCATCGGCCATGAGAGCGGCCACGGTGGCGGCGACTGGTGCCCCGGCTGGCGCGTTGACCAGCGCGGACACCCCAGCGGCCGCCACATCAAGGACGTGCGACTGGGAGACGTTGAGGTCGCCAACGCCGCGCTCGTGGTCCGGCGGACGGTCGTAAACCACCGGCGGCGGCACCTCCGCACGGGCCAACTTGGCGCGCGCCTCCAAGTCCCCGGCCAAGGCGGCCACCACCGGATGATTCATCATGAGAGCTCGGGCTTGCTCGAGGTCGGTCGCCAAGACCTTGCCGGGGTGTTCGTACACGCCCACAATCAGCTTGTTCTTGACCTCGAAGTCGTCGAACACAGCACCGCCCATAGCGCTGATCGTGTCGAAAACGGGTGCCGGGTTGAAGGACGTGCCGGACAGGGCGTCGCGAGCCATCGCGGCTGGATCCAAGGGGATGCCGGACTCTGCCAAGACCCGGGTCAACTCCGGGTTTATGGCGCAGGTGGGCTCCAATTCGAGTTCCAGCCCGTGTTTACCTTCTTCCAACGTGATCGGACGCAGCATGACCGGAAGCCGCCGCCGTTCCTTGGCGCCGGTCTTCGGGTCGGTGCTGGTCCACATCGCTATTCCGAGCCCCAGGTGGGTGGGCGGCAAGCCGTAGGCGGCGGCGTGGGCGTCCGCTTTCGCTTTCAGCTCCCGCGCCTTCGCGGACGCTTTAAGGTAAGCGGCTTTGTCTCTGACCAGCGAATGCAGCGCCGTGGTACGTCCCGCGTAAAGCTGGGCTATGCCCGAAGGATGGGCCCTCGTCAAATCCAGGACGGTGTTCCCGAGCGCCGCGATATCCACTTCAGCGCTGACGCCGCCCAGCCCCGCCAACTCCTCGTTCCAGGCTTCGAAGGCCTGGCCCAGTTGGGCTGCGCGCAAGTCGAAGGCGGTGACGGGGCGCGGCCCCCGGGCAGGCGCGTTAGGCGCCACTAGCTGGCGCTTGCGACCGGTAAGTGCGAACAAGGCAGGCCTCACGCGCCCAAGGTTAGGGCGTTTTGGCTGTCCAGCGTGGGAGGTGACGCGCCGCGCCGCCGATTTCCCCGCCTCATTTGGCCGATGCCGTCCATTCGAGGTCGCACAAACCGACTCGCCACCCCAATTGGCGATCCAGGAGCATCGTGGCGTGTGGCTCTCGGTGTCCGGCCTTGCTGGACTGCTGGCCGGGGCGGAACGGCCGGTGCCTGGCACCAGTGTTCCGTGTCGGTGGTGTTTTCGGCATCGCCCTACACTTGAATGGCCCTAAACGCGAGGAGAACCATGGATTTGAACCTG
>JAIRNM010000120.1 GCA_031258055.1 Bifidobacteriaceae bacterium | reverse complement strand
GCAATCAATTGAGACCAAGTCACCTGTTCGCAGGACTTGAGATTCGGGGATGCCATGGACCACCACATCGTTGACCGAGAAACAGACCGAGGCCGGGTAGCCGTCATAGCCGAGGAAGTTCGGCGCGGCGCCAGCCGCGCGGATCACCGCCGCCGCGATCGCGTCAACGTCCGCAGCCCGGGCGCCCACCACCAAGGCCTCCTGCACGGCCGCTAGCGCCGAGGCTGTGACCAGCCCCGAGGCACGCATGGCCTTGATTTGGGCAGGAGTTTTCAGCTCGACCCGACGATGCCGCAGTAAACTCACGCGCCTGCCTCCAGCGCCCGGCGCACCCGGTCAGCCACTAACTCAACCGAACCGACCGCGTCGACCGGCGTCAGCAGCCCGCGCGACTGGTAAACCGCCGCGATCGGCTCCGTCTGAAGGTGGTAGACCGCCAAGCGTTCCCGGATGACCGGTTCTGTGTCATCAAGGCGCCCCTCAATCTGGGCCCGCTTCAGCAAGCGTTCCACAATCAATTCCTCCGGCAACTCGAAAGACACGGCCGCCTCAATAGCCCAATCCGCTTCGGCCAGGATCGAGTCGAGGACCGCGACCTGGGGAACGTTGCGGGGGTAACCGTCCAAGATGAAGCCGACGGCGGCATCGGCCAAACCCAAGCGGGACTGGACCATGGCGTTGACAACGCGGTCTGGCACCAAGTGGCCTTGAGCCATATAAGTCTGGGCCTCCACCCCCAAGGCGGTGCCCCGCGCGATCTGGTCGCGGAAAAGGGCGCCGGTGGAGATAGTCGGGATGCCTAACTCAGCCGAGAGGAGCGAACCCTGCGTGCCCTTGCCAGACCCCGGCGGACCTAGCAGAACCAGCCGCCGTTTCACCGCAAGAAACCCTCATAATGGCGCTGCTGGAGTTGCGATTCGATTTGTTTCACGGTGTCCAGGCCAACCCCAACAATGATCAGCAAAGTGGTGCCGCCGAAAGGCAAGTTCTGGTTGATGTTCATCAGGCCGAACAGGACCTGCGGAATCAGCGCCACTACCGCCAGGTAGATCGAACCGGGCGTAGTGATCCGGTTGATCACATAGTTGAGGTATTCGGCAGTGGGGCGCCCCGCCCGGATACCGGGAATAAAGCCGCCATATTTCTTCATGTTGTCCGCCACTTCTTCGGGGTTGAAGGTGATGGCGGTGTAGAAGAAACAGAAGAAGATGGTCAGGCCGGCGTACAGAATCATGTAGACGGCGTCTGTCGAGGACAGGTTGTTGGCGATCCATTGCACAAACGGATTGGAGCCGTCCTGGATGAACTGCGTGATCATAGACGGCAACGCCAGCAGCGAGGAGGAGAAAATGATCGGGATGACGCCAGCCGTGTTGATCTTGATCGGAATATAGGTAGTCGAACCGCCGTAGGTCCGCCGCCCCACCATGCGCTTGGCGTATTGGACTGGGATGCGCCGCTGCGATTGTTCGACGAACACGATCGCACCGATCACGGCCACGAATACAACTATCACAACCACGAAGTTGACTATGCCGCCCACGTTTGAGCCGAGGATCTGGCCCATCGAGCCTGGGAACCCGGCCACAATCGAGGTGAAGATGAGCAGCGACATCCCATTGCCGACGCCTTTTTCGGTGATTAGTTCGCCCAGCCACATGATCAGGCCGGTGCCAGCCGTCATGGTGATGATCATCAGCGTCACCGTCATTGGCGTGTCGGGACTGATGACTTGCTGGTCACTGCCCTGAGTGCCGAACAGCGCACCCGACCGAGCGGTCGTGATAACCGCCGTGGACTGGAGGATCGCCAGGGCTATGGTCAGGTAGCGAGTGTATTGGGTGAGCTTGGTCTGACCTGATTGACCTTCTTTGTGCAAGACCTCGAAACGGGGGATGACAACACGCAGTAGCTGCACAATGATTGAGGCGGTGATGTACGGCATGATCCCCAGCGCGAAGACCGACAACTGGAGTAAGCCGCCCCCCGAAAACAGGTTGATCAGCCCTAGCAGGTCGTTATCCGAGGCCTGCTTCTGGATGGAGTTGATCACCGAATAGTCCACGCCGGGACAGGGAATGAACGAGCCGAGCCTGAACAGCACCATGATGCCGATTGTGAACAGCAGCTTGCGGCGCAAGTCCGGCGTTCTGAACGCCTTGGCGAACGTCCCTAGCACTGGGTTCCTCCCTTGACGATGGGGCTGGTCGTGGGCTCGGCTAGCGCTTGATCGCCAGCGCCCGCGGCCCGTCTCACTCTAGCGGCTGATCACTTGCGCTGCTCACTGACTGTGCCGCCAGCGGCCAGGATCTTGTCCCGGGCTGAAGCGGACAGGGCTTCCACGGCCACGTCCAACTTGACCGCGACCTCGCCGCCACCGAGCACTTTGACCGGATAGCCGTCGCGCACTACCCCCCGCGCCGCCAGATCGGCCGAAGTCACTTCGCCACCGTCCGGGTAGAGCAGCGCCAGCTTGTCCAAGTTGACGACCTGGTAAACGGTCCTAAACGGGTTCTTGAAGCCGCGTAACTTCGGCAGCCGCATGTGCAGCGGCGTTTGGCCGCCCTCAAAACGCGCCGGCACCTGTCCGCGCGCTTTGGTGCCCTTAGTGCCGCGCCCAGCCGTCTTGCCCTTCGACCCTTCGCCGCGCCCGACCCGCGTTTTGGCCGTCTTCGCCCCCGGCGCCGGCCGCAGGTGGTGGACCTTCAGCGGCTGCGTTTTGGCCTTCTTTACGGTTCTAGTGGCCGATGCCGTCGCCTCAGCCTGGTCCTTGTCTTCAGCCATCGTCAGTCAACCTCCTCAACTTTCACCAAGTGCGCGACGGTCCGGACCATGCCGCGAACGACCGGCTCGTCCGGCCGGACCACACTCTGCCCGATCTTCCTCAAGCCGAGCGAGCGCAGCGTGTCGCGTTGGTTCTGTTTGCGCCCAATGCCGGATTTGGTCTGGGTGATCTTTAAGCTCGCCATCATTTCTCCTTCACCGCTGTGCCGACGGCGCTGGCCGCTTGAGCCCTGAGCAGTGGAGCGGGGGCCACGTCCTCCAAGGGCAGGCCGCGCCGGACGGCCACGGACTGCGGCTCCTCTAGGGCTTTGAGGGCGCGGACCGTGGCATGGGCAATGTTGATCGCGTTAGACGACCCCAGCGATTTGGACAAGACATCGTGAATCCCGGCGCATTCGAGCACGGCGCGAACCGGTCCACCGGCAATCACGCCCGTGCCCGGCGCGGCCGGGCGCAAGTAAACGACGCCAGCCGCCGCCTCGCCCTGGATCGGGTGCGGAATGGTTTTCTGGATCCGCGGCACCTTGAAGAAGGACTTCTTGGCTTCTTCGACGCCCTTGGCGATGGCCGCTGGCACCTCTTTGGCTTTGCCGTAGCCAACACCAACGGTGCCGTCGCCATCGCCCACCACAACCAAGGCGGTGAAGGAGAACCGGCGTCCGCCCTTGACCACCTTGGCGACACGGTTGATGGCCACCACGCGCTCTAAGAACTGGTTGCGGTCATCTTCGCCGCGCGCACCGCGTCGCTGATCGCGGCGGCCAGAATCGCGCCTGCCAGCGCCTTCGCGGCCACCGTCGCGGCGGTCATCGCGGCGGTCGGTCGATTCGCCGCCAGCTACTCGCTGCTCGCCCGCCATCAGATGCTCTGCCTTCCGTCGTTCAAGTTCATGCTCGTTTCTAAAGTTCCGCTCAGGAAAAAGGCTCTTGGGTTACAGGAGATCGCCGAGGATGTCATTTACAGCTCCAGTCCGCCCGCGCGGGCGCCATCGGCCACAGCCGCGACCCGGCCATGGTACTTGTTGCCTCCCCGATCAAACACGACCGCCGAAATGCCCGCCTGCTTGGCCCGTTCGGCGATCAGTTCGCCGACTTGCTTGGCTTTGGCGGTCTTGTCGCCTTCGGCCGCTCGCAAATCGGCTTCCATGGTGGAAGCCGAAACGAGGGTATGGCCAACTGAGTCGTCGATCACCTGCGCCACCATGTGCCGCGCCGATCGCGTCACCACCAGGCGCGGCGTTTCGGCGGTGCCCTTGACTAGCTTGCGAACCCGATGGTGGCGTTTGGCCCGCTGAGCGGCACGAGATACCGTCGCCATGGTCACTTACCAGCCTTTCCAACCTTGCGGCGTACAACTTCGCCTTGATAACGCACGCCTTTGCCCTTATAGGGCTCCGGCTTGCGGAGTTTACGGATATTGGCGGCGACCTCGCCGACCTGTTCTTTGTCGATCCCATAGACCGAGAAGCGGGTCGGCAGATCAACCGTGAAAGTGATCCCGGCCGGAGCCTTGACCAGCACCGGATGGGAGAAGCCGAGCGAGAACTCCAGATCCGCTCCCCTTGCCACGACCCGGTAGCCGGTGCCGACAATCTCCAGCACTTTGGTGTAGCCCTGGGTGACTCCAGTGACCATATTCGCCACCAGGGTCCTCGATAGGCCGTGCATAGAACGCGAGCGGCGTTCCTCGTCCGGGACGGAGACGACTATCCCGTCAACGCTGTCCTGCCGCACGGATACTGGTTCCGGCAGTTCGCGGCTCAAGGTGCCCTTGGGGCCTTTGACCGTGACCTTGCGGCCGTCGATGGTCACATCGACGCCAGCCGGTACCGGGACCGGCAGTTTGCCAATACGCGATGCCATTCGCCTTCCCTCCTACCAGACGTAGGCGAGGACTTCCCCGCCCACACCTTTCTTAGCCGCTTGGCGGTCCGTCAATAGACCGGACGATGTCGACAGGACCGCGATCCCCAGCCCGCCCAGAACCTTTGGCAAATTGGTCGACTTGGCGTAAACGCGCAAGCCGGGCTTAGAAATCCGCCGCACCCCGGCCAGCGCCCGCTGGCGGTTAGCGCCGTACTTCAACTGGACGCGCAGAGTCGCGCCGACCGGTGCTTCCTCTTTGGACCAGCCAGCGATATAACCCTCCTGGAGCAGGATCTGGGCGATCGCCGCCTTCATCTTCGAGTACGGCATGTCGACTGATTCGTGATGGGCCGCGTTGGCGTTGCGCAGACGAGTCAACATGTCCGCGATCGGATCGGTCATTGTCATGGGGTGGACCCCACCTTCCCCGCCCCGGTTTCCGTTTTCACGGACCTGAGGCGTAGTTGATTACCAGCTAGATTTCGTCATTCCGGGCAGCTCGCCGCTATGCACCAACTGGCGCAGGCAGATGCGGCAGAGCCCAAACTTGCGATAGACGCTGCGTGGCCGCCCACAACGGTTGCAGCGAGAGTAGGCCCGCACCTTGAACTTAGGTTTGCGGGCGGCTTTGACGATGAGAGCCTTTTTTGCCATCAGTTCTCCTTGAACGGGAAGCCGAGATGCCTGAGCAGCGCCCGACCCTGGTCGTCTTCCGGAGCGCTGGTCACGACTGTGATGTCCATGCCGCGCACCCGGTCAATATGGTCTTGGTCGATCTCATGGAAGACCGACTGTTCGGTCAAGCCGAAGGTGTAGTTGCCGTTGCCATCGAACTGCTGGTCAGACAGCCCCCGGAAGTCGCGGATACGCGGCAGGGCAATGGTCAGAAGCCGGTCTAAGAACTCCCACATGCGGTCCCCGCGCAGCGTCACATGGGCGCCGATTGGCATTCCTTCGCGCAACTTGAACTGCGCGATCGACTTGCGCGCTTTGGTGACAGTCGGCTTCTGGCCGGTTATCAGGGCTAGATCGGCGACAGCGCCATCAATCAACTTGGAATCCCGGGCCGCTTCACCGACACCCATGTTGACAACTATCTTGACTAGGCCTGGCACCTGGTTAACATTGGCGAGCGAGAACTCCTCACGCAGCGCCCCCACGATCTCCTCGCGGTAGCGGGCCTTGAGGCGGGGCGGCGCCGCTGGCGCCGGGACAGCGCTGGCGCCCTTGGCGGCCGCTTTGTCAGCGGTGGCCCCGGCACCAGTTTTCCCTTTCGCGTCCCGTTTTGGCTCGGCCGCTTTCTGCTGGCCAGCTTTCCGCTTCCCAGCCTCACCACTGCCCGCAGCGGCGGGTTTGGTCTTGGTCTTAGCAGCCATCGACTAAAGCTCCTTACCTGACTTCTTGGCGTAGCGGACCCGGATTTGGCGCGTCCGGCCGTCGCGCTCGACGGTCTCAACCCGGTGGCCAACGCGGGTTGGCCGCTTGGTTTCTGGGTCGACCACCATCACGTTAGAAATATGGATCGGCGCCTCAATCGTCTCGCGGCCGCCGGTCTTGGCCCCGCGAGCCGACTGGCCCACCTTAGTGTGGCGGATCACCCGGTTGACGCCCTCGACAATCACCCGGTCTTTGTCCTTAATGACCTCCAGAACCCGGCCCTGTTTGCCAGCGTCGCGGCCGGAAATGACCTGGACCAGGTCATGCTTCTTGATCTTGGCCATGGTCAGAGCACCTCCGGCGCCAACGAAATGATCTTCATGAACTTCTTCTCCCGCAGTTCGCGGCCAACCGGCCCGAAGATGCGGGTGCCACGCGGCTCGCCGTCCGGTTTCAAGATGACAGCGGCGTTCTCATCAAAACGGATGTAGCTGCCGTCCGGGCGGCGCCGTTCCTTGGCGACGCGGACCACGACGGCCTTGACGACATCGCCCTTGCGGACGTTGCCGCCGGGGATCGCGTCTTTGACGGTGGCGACAATCGTGTCGCCAATCGAGGCGTAGCGGCGGCCGGAACCTCCCAACACCCGGATACAAAGGATCTCCTTGGCGCCGGTGTTATCCGCCACTCTGAGGCGCGTTTCCTGCTGAATCATGGCTCGCCCTACTTCGCTTTCTCAAGGATCTCCACCACGCGCCAGCGCTTGGTGGCGCTGAGCGGACGGGTTTCCATAATCAATACGAGGTCGCCCACTCCGGCTTCTTCGAGTTCGTCATGGGCCTTGACCTTCGTCACGCGGGTCATAACCTTGCCGTAGAGCGGGTGTTTGACTCGGTCCTCAAGGCGCACAACGACCGTTTTCATCATCTTGTCGCTGGTCACGACCCCACGCCGGGTTTTCCGGTGCGAGGTCCTGGCCGGGGCAGTGGTTTGTTCGCTCACTTCTTCTCAGCCTCCACATTCGAGCTTGGGGCGGTACGAATGCCCAGCTCACGTTCCCGCAGGATGGTATAGATGCGGGCGATGTCCCGCCGGACGGCTTTGAGCCGCCCATGCGATTCGAGTTGACCAGTGGCGGAGGCGAAACGCAGGTTGAACAATTCTTCCTTCGCCCGGCCCAGTTCAGCCACCAACCGCTCGTTGTCCAGCAGGTCCAGGTTTTCTGGCATCAGGTCTTTAGAACCAACCGCCATTGTCACTCACCACCTTCCCTGGCGATGAAGCGGCACTTCATCGGCAGTTTGTGCATAGCCCGGCTCATCGCTTCTCGCGCCAATGGCTCTGGCACGCCCGCCAGTTCGAACATCACCCGTCCAGGCTTGATGTTGGCGATCCACCATTCCGGTGAGCCTTTACCTGAGCCCATCCGGGTCTCGGCTGGCTTCTTGGTCAACGGCCGGTCTGGGAAGACGTTGATCCAAACCTTGCCACCACGCTTGACGTGGCGAGTCATAGCGATACGGGCCGCCTCAATCTGGCGGTTCGTCAAGTAGGCCGGTTCTAGCGCCTGAATACCGTAGTCGCCGAAAGCGATAGTGGTACCGCCCTTGGCGGCGCCCGAGCGCTTCGGATGATGCTGTTTGCGGTGTTTGATGCGGCGAGGAATAAGCATGGCTCAGGCCTCCGTTCCACTTGCGGCGCCAACCGGCGCCTGATCGGCTGATGAGCGGCCGCCTTCGGCCCTCCGTCCGCGCGGACGGTCGCCCCGGTCGCCCCGTTCCCCCCGGCCACCACGGGCCGGACGCGGCGCCGCCGCCTGCTGGCGGGCGAATTCCTTCTCGGTCATGTCGCCCTTATAGATCCAGACCTTCACACCAATCCGGCCGAAGGTCGTCCGCGCCTCGAAGAAGCCGTAGTCAATATTGGCCCGCAAGGTGTGCAGCGGCACCCGCCCTTCGCGGTAGAACTCCGAGCGCGACATCTCAGCGCCGCCCAAACGCCCGGAGCATTGCACCCGGACGCCTTTGGCGCCGGCCCGTTGGGCCGATTGCAGGCCCTTGCGCATGGCCCGGCGGAAAGACACCCGACTGGCTAGCTGTTCGGCTATGCCTTGGGCCACCAGTTGGGCGCTCAACTCCGGGTTCTTGACCTCCAGGATGTTGAGCTGGACCTGCTTGCCGGTCAGTTTCTCTAGTTCACCGCGGATGCGGTCGGCCTCAGCCCCACGCCGACCAATCACAATGCCAGGCCGGGCGGTATGGATGTCGATTCGCACGCGATCACGACTGCGCTCGATTTCGACTTTGGCAATCCCAGCCCGTTCCAAGCCGGTCGCCATCAGCCGCCGGATCTTCACGTCTTCGTTCACGTAGTCGCGGTAGCGCTGACCCGGCTTGGTTGAATCGGCGAACCAACGCGAACGGTGGTCAGTCGTGATCCCCAGGCGGAAACCCAGCGGGTTGACCTTCTGTCCCACTAGCGGGTCCTCCCCTTCTTGTCGGCTTGCTTCTTAGTTGAACCGGTTGGTGCCTTCGTCCGCCTCTGGCCGATCCGGCCCGCCACCCGATCCACCACTCGACGGGCACCGCGCGGCGGCGGCGCCCCAACCGCGTCCTCATGCTGGCGGATGACCACTGTGATGTGGCTGGTCCGCTTCAAGATTCGCCCGGCGCTCCCACGCGCGCGGGGACGGAAACGCTTCATCGTTGGGCCTTCGTCGACATAAGCCTCAGCCACGTAAAGTCCCTCTTGGTCGGTCCAGAGCCCGGCCTGGTCACGCTTCGAAACCAGTGAGGCGACAGCCGATTCGACTACCTTGCGCACCGGCAGGGCGGCTGCTTGCGGGGCGAACTTGAGGGTGTTGACGGCATCGGCCGTGTCCAAACCGCGAATCAGGTCGACGACCCGGCGGACTTTCATCGGCGTCATCCTGAGATAGCGGACGGAGGCCTTGCCCACGGTCAGGTCGACGACCTGCTTGTGGTTGGCCTTGCGGAGCCTCTTACGCTCCAGTTTCGACAGCTCGGACGTATCCGGCTCCAAGACATCGGACGGCGCGGCTTGCTTAGTATCTGGACTCATCAGCGCCGCCGCCCTTTCTTGTCATCCTTCTCATGGCCACGGAAGGTCCGGGTGGGAGCAAACTCCCCCAGTTTGTGGCCAACCATCGACTCGGTGATGAAAACCGGCACATGTTTGCGGCCATCGTGCACCGCGAAGGTGTGCCCCAAGAAATCCGGCGTCACCATAGAGCGCCTAGACCAGGTCTTGATGACTGTCTTGAGGCCCTTAGCGTTGTGTTCATCCACCTTCTTTTGCAGGTGGGCGTCCACGAACGGACCCTTTTTGAGACTGCGAGGCATCTTGTTCTAATCTCCCTATCAGCGCTTCTTGCCAGTCCGGCGACGGCGGACGATCAATTTGTCGGACGGTTTGCCAGCTTTGCGGGTGCGGCCCTCCGGCTTGCCCCAGGGGCTGACCGGATGGCGGCCACCGGAGGTCTTACCTTCGCCGCCGCCATGCGGGTGGTCGACCGGGTTCATGGCCACGCCCCGGACATGGGGACGGCGGCCCTTCCAACGCATCCGGCCCGCCTTACCCCAGTTGATGTTCGATTGTTCGGCGTTGCCGACCTCGCCAATGGTGGCGCGGCAGCGCAAATCAACGTTCCGGATCTCACCGGACGGCAACCGTAACTGGGCGAAGCGCCCCTCTTTAGCGACCAGTTGGATTGAGGCGCCAGCGCTGCGGGCCAGTTTGGCGCCACCGCCCGGTTGCAATTCGACCGCGTGAATCACGGTGCAGAGCGGGATATAGCGCATCGGCAGGTTGTTGCCCGGCTTGATGTCAGCTTCCGGACCCGCCTCGACGCGATCACCCTGCCGCAACCGATTCGGTGCCAAGATGTACCGCTTGGTCCCATCGGCGTAATGGAGCAGGGCGATCCTGGATGTCCGGTTCGGGTCATATTCGATGTGCGCAACTTTGGCGGGGACACCGTCTTTGTCGTGGCGCCTGAAGTCGATCACCCGGTAGGCCCGTTTGTGCCCGCCGCCCCGGTGGCGGGAGCTGATATGCCCTGATGAATCCCGGCCGCCGGTCTTGGTCAGTGGCCTGACCAGCGATTTCTCCGGCGTGGAGCGGGTGATCTCGGCGAAATCCGCGACCGAGGAGCCGCGCCGACCCGGTGTGGTCGGGGAGTATTTCCTAATAGCCATGTCGCTCTAACCTTCGCTTTCAGGAGATCGGCGCGCCGAATATGTCGATGGAGCCTTCGCGCAAGGTCACGATCGCGCGTTTGGTGCTTTTGCGGTGCCCGATGCCGTAGCGCGTCCGCCGCGTCTTGCCGCGCCGGTTCAGCGTGTTGACGGAGGCGACTTTCACATCGAAGATCTTCTCAATGGCGATCTTGATCTCTGTCTTAGTGGCCCTGGGATCAACAATGAAGGTGTATTTCCCTTCGTCGATCAACCCGTAGCTCTTCTCCGAGACGACCGGCTTGATGATAATGTCGCGCGGGTTCTTGGGGAGTTCCAGCTTGCTCATTCGGCTTCCTCCTCGTCAGACTCGTCAGACTTGCCGGACTTGCCGGACTTGCTGGGCTCGTCAGCTTCGTCGCCCTCTTTGGATGCTTCAGCATCGGTGGTCTGCTCGGATGCTCCAGCGTCCTCGGACTCTTCGGGTTCTTCGGCATCGGCGGCGTCGTCAGCCTGGTCAACCAGTTCGGGGCCTTCGCCGTCCGGGGCTGATTCGACGGCATCGGCCGCCTTGTCGGCATCGGCCGCCTTGTCGTCCGGTTCGGTGTCTTTAGCCGATTCGACGGCACGGGCCGTCTCGTCAATGTCGGTCTGGGCCACCTGGACAGCGTCCGTTACCTCGGCGGCGTCCGGGTCCAAGCCTGATTTGGGGCTGGCCAGGAATTCGGCCAGGGCCGCGGCCGTGAAAACGACGTCATCTGAGACCATCACGTCGTAGCTGTTGAGCTGGCCGGGGGTGAGCCAATGGACCTGCGGCAGGTTACGGACCGACAAGCGCGCGGTCTCCTCGCTGGCGCTGAGCACCACCAACAGGCGTGGGCGGTCCGATAGCCGCGCCAGCGTGACTGCCGCCGCTTTAGTCGACGGCGTGGCGCCGTCAATCAGTTTGGAAACCACGTGGATACGTCCGTGACGAGCGCGATCTGAAAGGGCTCCCCGCAAGGCGGCGGCTTTCATCTTCTTGGGTGTGCGCTGCGAGTAATCGCGCGGCTGCGGCCCGTGGACCACACCACCGCCGACGAACTGCGGCGCCCGGGTCGAACCCTGGCGAGCCCGGCCGGTGCCTTTCTGGCGGTACGGCTTGCGTCCACCGCCGGAAACCATGCCCCGGGTCTTGGTCGCGTGCGAGCCCTGCCGGGCCGCCGCCAACTGGGCAACGACCACCTGGTGAATCAGCGGCACATTGGTCTGGACATCGAACACGGCGCTGGGCAGAGCGGCAGTGCCAGCCTTCTGCCCGGCCGGACCGACAATTTCAATAGTTGACATCTTGATCAAGCCCCCTTCACCGCTGAACGGACCAAGACCAAGCCGCCTTTCGGCCCCGGCACGGCGCCTTTGACCAAAATCAGGCCGTTGTCGGCGTCAATCGCGTGGATCAGCAGGTTCAGTGTGGTGTGGCGGGCATTGCCTAGGCGACCGGCCATGCGCATGCCTTTGAGCACGCGGGCGGGCGTGGCGCAAGCGCCGATCGAACCTGGTTTGCGGTGGTTCCGATGCGCCCCGTGCGAAGCGCCAACACCGTGGAAACCGTGGCGTTTCATCACGCCAGCGGTTCCTTTGCCCTTGGTGGTGCCGGTCACGTCGACTAGCTGACCAGTTTCGAAGACCGCCACTGTTAGTTCCTGGCCCGGCTCATAGGATTCCGCCTCGGCAATACGAACCTCCGCCAGGTAACGGCGGGGCGCGACCTCCGCCTTGGCGAAATGGCCGCGCATCGGTTGGTTCACCCGCACTGGGTCGATTTGGCCGAAGGCCAACTGGATGGCGCTATAACCATCTTTCTGTTCGGTGCGCACTTGCGACACCACGTTCGAGCCCACCTCGATGACGGTTAGCGGCACCACGCGGCCATCGGCGTCCCAGGCTTGGGTCATGCCGAGTTTGGTGCCCAGCAGCGCCGCCTTGGGGCGTACTTTCTGGGAAACGGTAGTCATGTCTGTCCTCGCCGGTCGCTACAGCTTGATTTCAATGTTCACGTCCGCCGGCAGGTCGAGCCGCATCAAGGAGTCGACCGCTTTCGGAGTGGGGTCAATAATGTCGATCAGCCGCTTGTGCGTCCTCATCTCGAAGTGTTCGCGGCTGTCTTTGTACTTATGAGGAGACCGGATCACGCAGTACACGTTCTTCTCGGTTGGGAGCGGTACCGGCCCCACCACGGTGGCACCAGCCCGGCTCACCGTCTCGACGATCTTGCGCGCCGACGAGTCGATGACCTGGTGGTCATACGACTTCAGCCGTATCCGGATCTTCTGTCCAGCCATGGCGTGGCCCATCTCCTGAGTTTCGTTCCTGATTATGGTTTTGACCGCCCCCCGCGCTCGGGCGTGTCGCGCTCGCGGCTCATAGAGCGGCCACGCTTCACTTGAATCGACGGAGTGGTCCTAGCCCCATCACGGACCCGCGGGCGGGCTCGCGCGAAGCAAAGATCGCCCAACCGTTGCTGGGCAACCGCTACATCTTGCCAGAAAACCCCGGCGGATGTGAAATCGGCCCTTCGGTTAGCCCACTGCCTGACGGTGCTTGTCTGCCGCGCTGGTCAGGCCGTGGCAATTAGGCCGCGACGGATGAGTACTGTCTCGGGACTCGCTCCCGCAAGTCCTTGTGTGGTTGGCCACCCGCGTGCGTGGCGAGCATCCAGGGTCCAATGTGGCCCGGCGTCAAGTCTGTCACCAGCAGCGTGCAGACATGTCCGGCTTCGACTTGTTCGGTGCGTTCACCCGACATCACAATGGAGTCAATCAGACCGTGACGGGTGATCCCCTGACCATGTATATCAATGGCCTGACCAGGAACTATAGTTCCCAACTCGACCAATCCCGAGATCGCCGTGCCTTTGTCCTCAAATAAGAAGGCCTGTTCGATCTCGAATTGGAATTCTGAGGGCTGTGACTCTTCCACGGTGAGTTCCTCTCTGAGCCTGACGGGATTCGCCACTATCCTATCCGCCCCGAGCCCTCCCTTCCTCCGCCCCGCTGCGCGCCAGGGGACCAAAGCACCAACCGAAAAGCCAGCCCATCATTCGGGCGCCGGCCAGCATCGAGTACGCCATTCCTCACGCTGACCGTCATCGACTACGCCATTCCTCGCGCTGACCGTCATCGACTACGCCATTCCTCACGCTGACCGTCATCGAGTACGCCATTCCTCGCAGTACTTTTCATCGAGTACGCCATTCCTTCAGCGTGCCTTTCGCGTTCTCCCAGGTCAGAGCGTTGGCCGACCCGCAAACTGCCACAAAACGGCGTAGTCAATGATTTTGGGTTAGATAAACGGCGAACTCAACGACCAGCACTTCGATAAACGGCGTACTCAATTACGACGACTTAGATTAATCGCGTACTCGACTCGATCAGCTTCGACCAACCCCGCGCTGGATCAGGCTGGAGACTGGGGAAACGGCGGCAACTGTTAATCCACAAGGTCTTGGCCCATCCGCGATGCCCACACGCCACGGTGCGGGACGATGTCAGCATGGATCAGACCGCGTTCGCCGCCGTCCGCGCCGCCCAGGCCGACGTCTTCACCCGCGCCCAAGCCCTGCGTTGCGGAATGAGTGCCAGCCAGGCCGCGACCGCGATCAAAGCAGGACAGTGGAAACAGGTGGCGGGAAAGGGCTTCGTTCTGGCTGGCGAGTCTATTGGTCCAGAGCAGGGCGCCTGGGCCGCTACGCTCTCAGTCCCAAACTCGATTGTTTGGGGCCCGAGCGCGATCAAGCTGTGGCGCCCAGAGGCGCCCATCCCAGCCGTCGGTGCGATCTGGGTGGCCAAGCCGGGCCGCTACCGCAGTCGTTACCGTATAGCCGTCCGGGCCATCCGGATACCGGTCCAGGACATCGCCAACTACCGTGGCTTGTCCGTCCAATCCGAACCGGGGGCGCTCATCGACTCACTGGCCATCCTGGCTGGGCCCGACGCCGACAGCCTGTTCGCCTGGTCGCTTTCCCGTGACCTCGTCAGTCCCCCAGCCCTGGATGAGATGATCGCCGCGCGAGCTCGCCGCCGTGGTGTGCGCCGCCTGAAGACATACGCCGCGATGGCAAGATCGGGGGCGGGTTCGGCGGCGGAATTGCGCTTCCACCTGATCCTGAAACAGAACGGCATTGATAGCTGGCAGGCCAATGTGCGCGTCAGACTGCCAAACGGTGTTACGGCCAGGGTCGACGTGCTCTTCGCCAAGCAGAAACTGGTGATAGAGGTCGACGGCTGGCAGGCCCATGGAACCAAAACCGCTTTCCAAAAAGACCGAGCCAGGCAAAACGAATTGGTCGCCGCCGGCTATCAAGTCTTGCGATTCACCTGGGAAGACATCACAGCCCACCCCGACCACTGCGCCCACCGGGTAATACGCGCCCTAGCGGCGCGGGCGTGACAAGTGTGTTAGAAAAACAACCCGGCCCCACACATTCCTGCCCGCGCTGCGGGTACCCGCTGCCGTTCGCGAGCTGAGGTCCGACGCATCGGCCGGTAGGAATCGTCCGTCCCGAAGCACTGGATTGGACAACGCTGGGACTCACGTTTTAGGTTAGGCTCGCCTAATGGCCAGCTCGGGGGTTGGCGAGGCTGTTTGACTATCCGCCTTTCGCGGTGTCCAGCCATCGCCGATGGCCGTAGCGACGCCGTTTCGCTTTCCATCCAGCACCTGAAGAAAGGACCACCCGTGCGTCAGCTAATCCCGGCCACCCGAAACCCGCTTCCGAGACCCGAGGGCCAAACACCATCCGGGCAGGCCAGAGGCCATTTAGGCAGCCTCTCCGGGCGGCTGGCCGCACTGACCGCCCTGATGGCCGGAGCGCTGGCGCTGGCCGCCTGCGGTGGCGGGCCGGACGCCAAACCAGACGCCGCGTCAGATCCGGGCAGCGCTGGCGATCAGACAATGGCCGCCCAAGATGCGGCCCAGGTCGTGGTCGAGGACAACCACGGTTCCATCACCGTACCGGTTAATCCCGAGCGCGTGGTGGCGTTGGACAACCGCGCCTTCGAGTTGCTCAGCCGGTGGGATGTGCCGTTAGTGGCGGCACCCAAATCACTGATGGGAAACGGATTATTCCCCAAATATTCAGGCGACGACTCCTTGCCAGACGTCGGCACCCACCGCGAACCCAACCTTGAGGTGATCGCCGCAGCCGAACCTGACCTGGTGATCGGTGGGATGCGTTTCTCCAGCCATTACGACGCGATCAAGCAACTCGACCCCTCCGTCCCGGTGATTGAGCTAAGCCCACGCGACGGTG
>JAIRNM010000114.1 GCA_031258055.1 Bifidobacteriaceae bacterium | reverse complement strand
TGGTGATGGCGGGAGACCGCCGCGCCACTGTGGGCCATCAGATCGCCAGCCGCGAAATCGAGAAGGTGTATCCCGCGGATGCGTTCACGGCCATCGGCCTGGCCGGAGTGGCGGGATTGTCGATCCAACTGGTGCGGCTGTTCCAACTGGAGTTGGAACACTACGAGAAGATTGAGGGCGTCGCCTTGTCGCTTTCCGGCAAAGCCAACCGGCTCTCATCAATTGTCCGCTCGCAGCTTGATCTGGCTATGAAAGGCCTAGTCGTGGTGCCAATCCTGGGCGGCTGGGATGGGGCTAAGCCACGAATCTTCGCTTTTGACGTGACTGGCGGCAGCTATGAGGAGCGCGACTACGCCGCGATCGGATCGGGCGCGGTGTTCGCCAAAGGATCGTTGAAGAAGCTGCATAAACCCGCCGCTTCCTCGCGCGCCGCCCTGCGCACCGTTCTGACCGCCCTCAATGACGCGGCCGACGACGACACGGCCACCGGTGGCGTGGACCAAGCCCGTGACATCTACCCGGTTGTCGCGAGAGTCGATTCTCGCGGCTATTACCGGGTGCCAGATGAAGAACTGGCCAAGGCACTAGTCCCAGCCAGCCGTGAAGCTAAAACCACCCGCGAGGCACGGAGGCCGCGCCCATGACCATGCCGTTATATGTGCCGCCGGAACAGATCATCAAAGACCGGGCCGATTTCGCGCGCCGGGGTGTGGCCAAAGGCCGTCCTGCCGTTGTCATCTCAGCCGCCGACGGCGTCCTCTTGGCGGCTTCGAATCCGTCCAGGGCTTTGAAGAAGCTATCCGAGATCTATGACCGCTTGGCCTTCGCCGGGGTTGGGCGTTGGTCGGAATTCGAGGCTCTGCGCGTCGCCGGCATCCGTTATGCCGACCTGCGGGGTTACGCCTACGACCGGGCCGACGTCAGCGCTCGCGGCCTGGCCGGGGTCTACGCCCAAACTGTTTCCGCCGCTTTCACCGGTGACCCGAAGCCTTTGGAGATAGAGGTGGCGGTGGCACAGGTCGGCGACACCCAGGTGTCCGATGCCGTCTTCCACGTCCGCTTCGACGGCGCCGTCAGCGACGAATTGCCCTGGGCGGTCCTGGGCGGCGCCAGTGCCAGCGGCCGCCAAGCGGTGGCGGACGGTTGGCGGCTGGGGCTGAGTTTGGCGGAAGCGGCCAAACTGGCCCGGGCGGCTTTGGGCGATGACCGCGCCAGCACCAGCGGTTACGAGGTTGGGCTGCTCCAAAGGGGCGCAGCCGGGAGGGCTTTTCGCCGTCTGGACGCCTTGCCGTGAGCGAAGCGGTGGGGTTACGGAAGGACTCGACTGTCTGGGGTTCGCTAACGCGGGCGGACCAGCCATTCAACGCGGACAGCACTAGCGGCGAGGAGGCGCCGGAGCCAGAGCCAAGCCTTCCGCCAGAGGAATCCGGCCCCGGCGGTGTGTTCGGTCTGGAGACCGAATATGGGGTGACGGCAGCCGGACTGGACGCGGAAGAGGCCGTCCGGGAAATGTTCAAGCCGGTTGTGGCCTGGGGAAGAAGCACCAATGTGTTCACCCCGGCGGGAGCCCGGCTCTATCTGGACATCGGCTCGCACCCCGAATACGCGACGGCGGAGTGCTCCGCGCTGGATGAACTCGTAGCCCAGGAACGGGCGGGGGATGCGCTGATGGCGGGTTTGGCCCAGGCCGCCAGCGAGCGGACCGGCGCCGCCATAGCGGTACTGAAGAACAACACCGATTCGGCTGGTCACGCCTTTGGTTGCCATGAGAACTATCAAGTGCGGCGGGAGGGTTCCGCCGATTTAGCGGCCAAGTTGGTCCCCTTCCTGGTCACGCGGCAGATCATGGTGGGAGCGGGCAAGATTCAGGTCGATCCGGCCGGCGCCCGCTATCTGCTGTCGCAGCGGGCTTATCACACAGCCGAGGCGCTCAGTTCGGCCTCGACCCGTTCGCGCCCAATGATCAACACGCGCGACGAACCGCACGCTGACGGTCAACTCTTCCGACGCCTGCATGTCATAGTCGGCGATTCGAACATGTCGTCGGTGTCTTCGCGGCTCAAAGTCGGGTCTATGCTGTTGGTGCTGAGGGCGGCCGCCCAAGGCTTGGAGTTGCCAGACCTGGAATTGGACAATCCGGTTCATGCTATCCGTGAGGTCGCCCAAGGTTGGCGCGATGCCCACCCGATCACTTTGGCTAGCGGCAAGACCGCCAAACCAGCGCAGATCCAGTGGTGCTATTTCGAGTTGGCGCAAAGTGCCGCCCGCCAGGCTGGTTGGGGGTTGAATCCAGCTCTGCGGGCGGTCTTGGACTTATGGGAGCGAACCCTGATCGCCTGGGATCGGCTTGATTTCGACGGCCTTGAAACGGAGTTGGATTGGCTGGCGAAACTCCGCTTGGTGGAGCGGTACCGCGAACGCAGCGGCGCCGCGCTGTCAGACCCGAAGGTTCTCAGGCTCGAATTGGCCTATCACGAACTCGGTACCCTATCGACCGAAATGAGGGCCAGGCTGGAAGCGGGCGGGAGCTTGGCGAACGGCATCGGGCAACCGGAAATCGTCCGGGCCGTGGCCCAGCCGCCGCGAACGACGCGGGCCCACCTGCGGGGGCGTTTCATTCGGGCGGCCCGGCGAGCGGGGCGGGAATACACTGTCGACTGGATGCGCTTGAAGTTGGGGCGGCGCCGGGCGGTGCAACTGCTTGACCCGCTTGACGCGACGAACTTGGAGGCGGAGAAGCTGATCGCGGGTCTAGAGGCGGCGCCGACGACGGGGCCGGAAAGCGAACTGGACGCGATCTTGCGGCGGGCGGGAAAGGAGTGAGGATGGGCGTGGCCTTGCGGGTGATTCCCTGCCTGGACGTAGACGGCGGCCGGGTCGTCAAAGGCGTCAACTTCCGCGATCTGCGCGACGCCGGCGACCCGGTCGAACTGGCCGCCCGCTACGACCAGATGGGCGCCGACGAGATCACGTTTCTGGACGTGTCGGCCTCGGCCAGCGGCCGGGAAACCATCATTGACGTTGTCCGGCGCAGCGCTGACCAGATCTTTGTGCCGCTGACCGTGGGCGGCGGCGTGCGCTCAGTCGAAGATGTGGACCGCCTGCTTCGGGCAGGCGCGGACAAAGTCTCCGTCAACACGGCCGCCATCGCCGACCCGGATCTGATCGCTCGGATCGCCGACCGTTTTGGCAACCAGGTGTTGGTGTTGTCGGTTGACGCGAGGCGTTGCCAGGACGGCATTGACACCCCTTCTGGCTATCAGGTCACCACCCACGGCGGGCGGCGCGGCGTGGAGTTGGACGCGGTCGACTGGGCGCGTCGGGGCGAGGACCTGGGCGCCGGCGAGATCCTGCTCAACTCGATGGACGCGGACGGCACCACGGACGGCTTCGACCTGGAGATGCTGAGGGACGTGCGCCGGGCGGTGGACGTGCCGTTGATCGCCTCGGGCGGCGCGGGGACGCCCCAGCACTTCGTCCAGGCCGCCGAGACAGGGGCCGATGCCGTGCTCGCGGCTTCCGTGTTCCACTTCGGCGCGCTCACCATCCGCCAGGTGAAAGACGCGTTGGCGGCGGCCGGGTTCGAGGTTAGAGCTTAGGTGAGGAGGTCGGATGACACTGGAAGACTCCGTCCCGGGCGCGCTGGCGCGGGTCCGGTTTGACGCGAATGGCC
>JAIRNM010000087.1 GCA_031258055.1 Bifidobacteriaceae bacterium | reverse complement strand
TTGTGAAGGCTATGTCATCAGCAACCGCCTCACCAGGGCATCTGTCATGGCACCGGCCGCCCAAGCGGGTCGGACGGCGCAGAACAGCTACGCCCTGGGCAGCGACATGGATAACCCATCGGAGTGTCGCGCCGTGCTAGACTGTTGTTGGCTGCGGTGAGGTAGCGAGGTCGGTACCAGTCGTCGGCCAAGACTAGATCCACGGAATCGCCAAGAACGGAGACACAGGATGCGGTTCAAGAGGATGGCAGCAGTGGTTGCGGCGAGTGCCGCACTGGTGATAGGAGGCGGTGTGGCAGCAGTCGCCACGTCGGTCACGATCGCCGGCACTGTGAGCAGCGGGGGAACAATCAAGTACTTCGACAATCAGCGGAATTCGACGAACAACGTGACGTTCAGGCTCACGGAAGGCCCGCAGATGACTGTCGGGTTGGTCAATTGCAGCAATATCAGCAACGTGACCGGGACGAGTGACAAGACCTTCAAGACCAGCGATACTGCTGCCAAGAGTTACGGGGCGAGCAGCAAGGGCAAGTGCTTCCGGATCAAGGCGTCTCGGACCGTGCCTGCCGACACGAATGGGATCTGGCCCGGATCAGGCACGACCGATTTCCGGGGAACCCTAGTCTACTAAGGCTTCTTCGGGAAGGGAGATGGGAGTAGTGGTCGTCCTTAAGGCCGTGTATGTTTGCGGACTCTTGAGGTAATCGGTCGGGGTTGTTGTGCGTTCGCCGCAGGGCGAGGGTCGTGCGGCGAACGTCGGCCTCCGTTGGAGGGGGGTGGGGGCACCATAGTCCACCGTCGAGGTGTGCTTGCACTCATACCCTGGTACTGCTCGTAAGGTCATCGGCCCCGTGGGGGCGACTCAGGATGGCTTTTCGCGCGGAGATCTGCGACCGCCAAATGCGTCTCGACCCTTGAGATACGTCGGCGCGCAGTGCGGCCGGAGTCATTAGACGGGGTCTCTTGGCAGCCTTAGTACATGGGTTGTGGTTGTGTGCGGTTTAGTAGTTGTCACGAGCGTAGGCGTAGGTAGGCGGCGCTCAAGAGTAGAAAGGTCAACCGGTGCCGGTGCTTAGGAGAGTCGTGCCCCGATGGGTTTCTGCAGTGGTCGTGGCGTCTGTGCTGGCGTGGTTGGGGGGGTGCGCTGAAGACCCTGTAGCCGCTGAGATCGCCGAGTACGATCCAGACGAGGTTGCGGCTCTGAGGGAGCAAGCCGACCAGGTCGGAGGTGTCGATGATTCTTTCCTGCTGTCGACCCTGCGATTTAGAGAGCAGTGTAGGGTCATCAAGGCCGGTTTGGCAGAGTACGCTGCGTCTGGGAACGAGGACGCTGCGGCTGACAGCGTGCAGCCGATAGTGGACATGGCGAACGAGTCTGGGCAAGCCGAGACTGGCGTTTACTATCAGGAGATGATTGATGCATTGCGCCTGGGAGACGTGAGTGCGTTGAAGGACTGGGACACCAACAACTGCGACCTCGAACTGTGACATCCAACCATCGGGCACGGCGGAGGCGGAAGTGGCCTTTTGCCGTGGCGGTGTTGGTGGCTCTGGTGGTTGCGGGCGCGGTTTGGGTGAGCGTCGAGCGGGCCGGATCTGGTGCCGACGAAGAACCAGTCCTATCCGTGTCTGAGGTGACCGTGCGGGACATTGCGGAAACAATAAGCCTGAAAGGCTCAATCCGCGAGGTGAGCAGGACGGTAGCTGGTGCGACGTCTCTGCGGTTGCGCGTGAGCATTGACGGCGGGGTAGCGCGCAGAATCGTGGCCGGAAGCAGCGAAGGAGAATACCGGCTTGCGGGAGATGCGCGATGGTGGAAGTGCGCCGAGACGGCCTTGATCGGTGCGTGGCCGGAACCGTTGCCCGATGGTGGTGAACAAGCGGGTAATCCGCGTGTGGACTGTGTATTGTCCACCGACAGCGGGGCCATAATGGGTGACGGGGCGGACTTCATCATACGTGGCGTCACCCCGGAACCTGGGTCGGAGGGTGCCTTGCAGGGAACCGTGGTTGGGTATTCGGAACCGGAGATGCAAGTATACTCACACCACGATGTCAGGGCTGTGGTAGACCCGTCTATCATCCACTCGGTCTATGCAGCTATTGAGGAGAAGACGGCAGTGGCAGAAGCGCTCATAGCCACAGAAGGACGACGCTTCGATTGCGAAACGGTGTCGATTGAGGCTACGACAACCGAGGGCGACGCTTCGACACATGTGGTGTGTCGAGTCCCCGAGGACGAGGTTGTTTACGCAGGAGTTCAAGCAACTGTGCTATTGACTCTGCGGTCTGCTTCGGATGCGCTGGTGGTACCCGCTTCGGCGGTTCGCTCCGCAACTGCTGGCAAGGGGATTGTGGTTGTGATTGACTCCGATGGGGAGGGCAAGGAGCGTACTGTGGTCCTTGGGATCAGTGACGGCTTGGGCGTGCAGATCATTGATGGGTTGGCGGTCGGTGCCCAATTGTTGGATCCCGTGACCCAATTGACCGCCCGGGGCGGCGACGGTGGTTGAGTTGGTCCTCAACCTGCAAGGTTGCGGACATTCTTTCACGTGTCCGGATGGAACCGAGATTGGTGTGCTTGGGGGACTGGATCTGGCTGTACGTTCAGGGGAATCAGTGGCGGTGGCGGGGCGTTCCGGATCCGGCAAGTCAACCTTGCTGTCTGTCTTGGGTTTGCTGAGAACACCACATGCCGGGCGCTACTGGGTAGAGGGTAAGCGCACCGACACGCTGAGCGATCATGAGTTTGCTCGGCTGCGGGGCGAGGCTTTCGGATTCGTTTTCCAAGAATACCTATTGATGCCACGACACACAGTGTTCGACAACGTAGCTTTGCCGCTATCAACAGGTAACAAGAGAGCATGGAAAGACCGGGGTGCGCGAGTGCGCGGTCTGCTTGAGATGGTGGGACTGTCCGACAGGATAGATGCGGTCCCGTCGCAGCTATCTGGTGGCGAGAAGCAACGGGTCGCGATCGCTCGGGCGTTGGCTCGGTCGCCGAGGGTTGTGTTGGCCGATGAGCCCAGTGGCGCATTGGATCCGGTAACTGCCGATGCGGTGATCGGCGTTCTACTCGAAGCGACCCGATCCGAAGGCGTAGCCTTGGTCGTGGTAACCCACGATGCGGCAGTCGCGAGGCGGACGGATCGCCAACTGGTCTTGGCTAATGGTCGATTGTGGCCCAAAGGAGCGGTGAGCCAGTGACTCCGTTGCCGCGGATCGCGTTCCTCGCCTGGAGAGAGGTCAGAGCCAACCGAATGAGGTCTGGCCTGATGATTACGGTGATCGCTGTTGCGGTCGCCGTCATGACTTTGGTGTACCAGATGGGCGAGGCAGCCAAGGCCGAGGTCGCTGCGACTGTTTCGCGGACTCAAGGTGCGGCGGGTACGCTTCGGATCGATATCGGAGAGGTCGAGATATGGACGGCGATGGAGGCGCTGAGGGGAACCGTAGCCCGAGAAGATGGTGGCCGCTCCGTTCCGTTAGGCACCGGGCAGGCCTGGCTGCCCGGTGGCGATGATGCGGTCAGTGTTACGGTCGTGGCTGTGGATCCGTCTATCGAACAGGCTGTGAGCCCCGAGATATATCAAGGTAGGTGGTTCGAAGGCGAGGATGCCGAGACAGTGATGGCCGGAGCCGTGCTGTCTCCGGCTGGTGCCCGGCAGATTGCGGAGCAGGAACATTATCGGGTAGGGGGCTCCGATCAGACCGGCCTGATTGGCTTGAGAATTCAGCTCGACAGCCCGATGCCAACCTATGTCCAAGTGGTTGGAGTAGCGGGCGACGGGCCACTAGTGCGAAATCATCCAGAGGCTGATCTCT
This sequence comes from Bifidobacteriaceae bacterium, assembly GCA_031258055.1. Taxonomy (GTDB): domain Bacteria; phylum Actinomycetota; class Actinomycetes; order Actinomycetales; family WQXJ01; genus JAIRTF01. Next base: position 1,532 of record JAIRNM010000087.1, on the reverse strand, counting down.
TCGTCGCCTTGGGTACCCGAAATGGCCTCGGGTCGCTCCGTGCCTGGGCCGCGCGAAGTGACGGAATTGGCGAGCGTCTGGCGCTATTCGTGGCCGGCGGAGCCCAGGCGTCAGGGAAGCTCGAAACCAGTCTGGCCAGCGTAAACATGGCATTGCGAGCCTCGGGGGCCACGGGTCCAGAGGTTTCTGGGGCGAGGATCGATTCGGCCGACGATTTCAACGGTGCCACCTCGAGTCTTGCCACTATTCTCCGTGTGATCGGGTTTACAGTGCTTGCAGTCGCAGTAGCTGGCGTGGCCATTGTTTCGATGGCTTCACTCCGGGAGCGGGCCGGCGAACTCGCGTTGCGTCGGGCCGTTGGCTGGTCCAAGCGCTCGGTGACCGTTTTAGTTCTGACTGAGACTCTTATGATCGTGCTGGCCGGCGCGGTCGCAGGCGTCGTTGCGGCAGCACTAGGTTGCACTCTGCTAACTAAGTCCGGCATCACGGCGCAAGAGTTCGGGCTCGCCTCAATCAGCGTAGGGACCATGATTGCTGCGCTCAGTGCCTCGCTTGTGCTGGGTGCAAGCCTCGGCCTCATTCCGGCTCTCAAAGCTGGTAAACGGGACCCAATCACGTTGCTCAGCGGGTGATAGCCCGATCACGGTGCGTTGATTGAAGTTTTCTCACCAGCTACCCGGCATCCTTCGGGGCTCCGTGATGGGGGAAAGTTGATTGTTGGTGCGCTGTGGGCGGATGATCGGGGGGTGTTGGGCTGTGTGCGGGGTGTCCCCGGCTACTCCTTGGCGTCTGTGAGCCCGCTCACCAGCTTGGCGGCGGCCTTGTCACGGATCGGGACGGTGGATTGTTGCTTTGAGCACGCAGAGCAGATTCGCATGTTTGCTTTTCCCAGGCCGTCTCCCGCGGGCCGGCCGGCGCAGTGACGCAACCATGGGAAAGGACCAAGGCGATGGATGCCGGGGTTGCTGCTTGCGGACGAGCCGACCGGGAACCTTGACGCCGCGACTTCGGCGGAGGTGCTGGGTTCGCTGCAGGGCTTGAACCGGTCTGGTTTGGCGGTGGCGGTTGTGACCCACGACCCGGACGTGTCCAGGGCGGCCAGGCGGGGGTTTACTATGCGGGACGGGCGCCTGCGGGAGGAGCCGTGACGGGGCGGCGGCGCGCCGCGTCCGGGCGCGGAGGCGCTGCCGACGGGTCGGCTGGGCGGCGCCGCCCGAAACGGCGGGCGGTGGTGGCCGGCCGGGTGCGGGGCGACCGGTTCGGGGGCGGGATCTGCTGGGCGAGGCGGCGCGGAGGTTGGCTCGGTGGCCGGGCAGGTTGGCGTTGACGGCGTTGACGGCGTTGGCGGTGGTGGTGTTGGGGATCGGGTCGTTGGTGGCGACTTGGGGTTCGCGCAGACGGGCGCAAGGCAGTTGTCATCTGCCACGGTGATGGGACCGTTTGAGGCTGTTTCTGCCAGCAACATGGGACCACCTGGTTTGCCGAACTAGGGACCGCCTGGTTTGCCGAACTAGGGACCACCCGGCGCGCCT
>JAIRNM010000084.1 GCA_031258055.1 Bifidobacteriaceae bacterium | reverse complement strand
CCGGATATCCGCGATTGGTCCAACGATCTGTGCCAGCTTGTCCCGATCGTCTAAGTCAACGCCGCTGACAGCCATGGTGACTGATTGCGAAGCCCCGGCGCCCTCCTCAATGATCTGGTCGGCCACGGCTGAATCCGAATCGGCGGCCAGCGGAGCGCCAGAGTTGACGCGATCAAACAGCCCCTCGCCGGTGACTCCGAAGATCGCCAGGCCAACGCCGCTAACCGCGAGGACCGCCCAGGCAATGACCGTCGTCAGCGGTCGGCGGATGATTCCATGTGCGAGGTGCAAGAACACGGCTTCAAGGCTATTCCATAGTGCGCCCCCATCCCGCGTGCCAGTAATGGGGGCAGGCGTCATTACTGGAACACTGCCTGGCGCTCCCGCCCCCGTCCTTCTCCCGCAGTCGCAAGATCTCGCCGTGGCGAAGGTGGGGTGGAGGCTGAAGTTTGGCCAAGGTTTGTTTTCTTGATCGCTGAATTTCAACTTCCGTTTACCTAGCTCTGGGAGTCTCGTATGCGGACGGGGGGATCGGTCGGTCGTGTGAGAATCCGCGCGGACGGCCGCGTATTAGTTCGGATCTATGCCATCGGACCCAGAGGTGTCTCCATGACCGAAAGCGACCTGTCGGCGCCAGCCTTGGCGCCAAGCCAGGGGCCGGTCGCCGCATCCATGTTGGATGAGCGTCCGCGGCGCCTCAAAGGCGGGATTGGCGCGGCCGACCGCATTTTCCGCTATGGCGCGCACGGCTCCGGGCTGGTCGTGCTGGTGCTCATGACCCTGGTGGGTTTGTTCCTGGCGATCCGGGGGGCGGAAGCGATTCGAGCGGCGGGTGGCGCCTTCCTCACCGAGCAGGACTGGGAGCCCGATTCAGGCCGGTTTGGCGTCGCGGCGGTGCTGTTCGGGACCATTTCTATCGCTGTGATAGCTATCGCGGTGGCTTTGCCGCTGGCCCTCGGCACGGCCACGTACATTTCCGAATACGCGCCGCCGGGCATCAAGTCATTCCTGGTGGGCGTGGTCGATCTGATGGCCGCGATCCCATCGGTGGTTTATGGGCTGTGGGGGATGTTCTGGTTGGAGGGGAACCTGTTGCCAGTGGCACGGTGGATCTCCGCGCATTTCGGCTGGATACCGATTTTCCGGGTTGATCGGTTCGACCCGGATGACCCGCTAGCGACTCCAACTGTGTTCACTGCTTCAGCCGCCCTGGCCGGGCTGGTCGTGGCCATGATGGTGGCGCCGATCGCCTGCTCGGTCATGCGCGAGGTGTTCGCCCAGGCGCCAGTGGGCGAACGCGAGGGCGCGCTGGCTCTGGGCGCTTCGAAGTGGGGCATGATCCGCTCAGTGGTTTACCCGTTTGGGCGGGGCGGGATAATCGGCGGCACCATGCTCGGCTTGGGCCGCGCGTTGGGCGAAACCATCGCCGTCTACATGGTCATATCGCCGATCTTCGTCATCAACTGGGAGATCCTCTCGACTGGCACCAATTCGATCTCCTCCCTGATCGCGCTGCGCCACGGCGAGGCCTCCAATTTCGCCTTGTCGGCCCTGATGGCGGCCGGGCTGGTGCTGTTCGCCGTCACCATGGTGGTCAACTTCGGCGCCGGAATCATCATTCAACGCTCCCGCTCCGGGGAATCGAGTTGAAAGGCCGCCCATGACAACCACCCCCGCCTCCCTCCCCGCCAGTTCAACACCCGGTCGGCCGATGCCGTCTGGCCCAAGCCCAGCCCCCGTCCCGGCCAGTTCAACACCCGGTCGACCGGTGCCGTCTGGCCCAAGCCCGGCCCCCGTCCAGCGGCGGCCGATCAACCCGGAGCGGTATCCCCGCACCCATTTGCCGAGCGCGGCGGCGCAGGCGGGGCCAGCCCAAGGCGAGGCGCGTCGCAACTTGGCCAAAGTCCGGCGCGAGGATGTGCTGCGGGCGGTGGGAGCGGCATCGGCGGCGGTGGCTTTGACGGCTTGGCTGTTCAGCCAGATCTTGCCGGCGCGGGGGGCGCTCTCCTTCGTAGTGGTGGCCTACCTGTTGTTCTTGGGCCTGTTTGTGGCGCTGATCGCGCTGGACGCGGACCGGATGACGGTCTGGGATCGGGTGGCCGGTGTGGTCATCCACTCAGCGGCGGTGGTGCTGCTACTGGCGCTGGCGGTAGTGGTGGTGTTCACCTTGGCGCGCGGGTCGGAGGCGTTCAAGCACCTGAACTTCTGGTCCGACGACATGTCTTTGGCTGGGCCGCTGGACCCGTTGACAATGGGCGGGATGGCCCACGCGGCTGTTGGCACGCTGATAATGATCGCCTTCGCCTTAGCCATCTCTATCCCGTTGGGCCTGACCTGCGCCATTTTTTTGGCGGAGTTCCCCTCCCCGTTCGCCCGCCTGGTGCGGACCGTGGTGGAAGCCATGACAGCGCTGCCGTCCATCATCTGCGGGCTGTTCATTTACGCCACCTATGTGCTGGCGTTCGGCTTGGACAAGTCGGCCTTCGCGGCCAGTTTGGCTATCACCATCATGATCCTGCCGATCATTGTGCGTTCGGCCGACGTGGTTTTGCGCCTGGTCCCGGCCACCCTCAAAGAGGCATCCTTGTCTACCGGGGCGAGTCGCTGGCGGACCATCTGGCATGTTGTGCTGCCGACCGCTAAATCCGGCCTGACCACAGCGATTGTGCTGGGCACGGCGCGGGGGATCGGTGAGACCTCGCCGGTGTTGCTGACCGCCGGGTACACCACCTATTTCAATTTCAACCCCTTTTCTGGACCGATGGTGTCTTTGCCTTTCGCTACTTTCACGCTGGTCAAATCCCCCACCCCGAGCCAGGTCGCACGCGGTTTCGGGGCGGCGGCGGTGCTCATGGTGATGGTGTTCGCCCTTTTCTGGATTGCCCGCAAGCTGGGCGGGAAAGGGGCTGGAGTGCTCACCCCGCGCGGCGAGCGCCGGGCGCGTGAGGCTTCGGCCCGTGACGCGGGCCGCTTCGCCTCCCGCGGCTTGCGCCAAGCCGTGGCCGACTTCGAAGACGCTCAGCGCTCGGCCGGATTCCCTGGCGGACTGCCGGCTGATCCGCCCGGTTGGCGGACCGCTCAAGACTCGGGAGGTCCCCAATGAACCCCGTTAAAACACCCCATGCACCCAAGCGAGCGCCCAAGGATTTACGCCCGTTCAAGTCATCGCGCGCGAAGTCGCAGGATCTCTCGGGGATGACGGGAGAGGCGGAACCCGTTATCCAACCAGGTCCCCGTAGGGCTTCGCGGCGGTTGGCGCTGGCGGCGCTGGGCGCTGTCTTGCTGGTGGCGGGCGCGACTGGTGGAATTGGCGGTCCGGGCGGCACGGGCAACCTGGGCACCCCGGCCTTGGCGGTCGGGTCGGTCCATGCGCCGCTGACCGGGTCGGGTTCAACCTGGTCCGCTAACGCCTTGCAGCAGTGGATCACGAACGTGTGGGTCAACTACCAGTGGAAGCTCAACTACAACGAATCGGGATCCACCCAGGGCCGGAACGATTTCAGGAACGGCACGGCGGATTTCGGCGTCTCGGAGATCCCGTACGCGATCGCTAACTCGAACGAGGGCGATAGCCGACCGAACCGTCAATTCGCCTACATGCCGATCGTGGCGGGCGGAACGGCGTTGATGTATAACCTGGTGATCGGCGGCAAACGGGTGACTAACCTGCGGTTGTCCGGGGACGTCATCGCCAAGATTTTCACGGGCGTGATCACCACCTGGGATGACGCCGCCATCAAAGCTGACAACCCGGCGCTGGCCTTGCCCACCATACCGATTGTTCCGGTGGTCCGCTCGGACGGGTCGGGCGCGACCGCCCAGGTGTCAATCTGGTTGCGCCAGGAGCACACCGCCCTTTGGGACGCCTATTGCGGCAAGGTGGGCCGTCCCATGGTGAACGGCCATTGCGGAGTGACCTCGAATTATCCGGTGGTTCCCGGCTCCGGGTTCGTCTCCCGGTCTGGGTCGAACGGCGTGGCTGGCTATGTGGCCCAGTCCCACGCGGTCGGGGCTATCACCTTCGTGGAATACTCCTACGCGCTGAACGCTGGTTTTCCGGTGGCCAAGGTGCTCAACCAGGCGGGCTATTACTCCGAACCGACCGCCTACAACGTGGCGGTTGGCCTGCTGGCCGCCAAGATCAACCAGGATCAGTCATCGCCGGACTATCTGACCCAGGAATTGTCAGGCGTGTACACCAACCCGGACGCGCGAGCCTATCCGCTGTCGTCTTACTCCTACATCATCTTGCCGATGGCTCTGGAATCCGGTTTCACCGAGGATAAAGGGCTGACTCTGGCTGATTTCGGGGCTTACTTCTTGTGTGAGGGCCAACAGCAGGCGGAATCCCTGGGCTATAGCCCCCTCCCGGTCAACTTGGTGGTGGCGGGCCAAGCCCAGATTGACCGCATCCCCGGCGGGAACCCGGTCATCAAAGGGATAGCCCAGTGCAATAACCCGACCCTGGACCCGGCCGACCCCAATGGCAACGCCTTGGCCAAGAAGGCGCCCATGCCCTCAGACTGTGACAAGCAAGGTGTCACTCAATGCACCGCCGGCACTGGCGGGGCGAAAGATCTGCCGCTTGATCAGACCGCCAATAACTCTGATCCGACCGGGACTGGCGGCCCGGATGGCGGCTCGAACAGCGCCGGTGGTACGACCGACGCGAATAAGGCTGGCGGCGGCCCGACGGGTTCCGACAATGGGACTAACGGTAGCGGGACGTCTGGGGACGGTCCCGGGTTGGCCGGAGACGCCGAAGTGGTGCCCGCGGGCGAAGGGGATGCCGCTTTGGTGATGGCCGCCGCCAGCCCTCAATCGATCCCGGTGCTCACGTCCTCCGCGGCCACACGGCTCGCGATGCTGGGTGTGGGCACCGGGATCCTGGCTGCCGCCGTGCTGCCGCCAATCCTCGCCAAACGTAGCCGCCGCCGTTCTGGTCGGCTATCTGCCCTGGCCACTTCCGGCCCGCCCCAACCTTCCGCCAACCAGGTAGCGAGGCTCCCATGAACCATTTGCCCATGCCGCCAACCTTCGCCCGCCGGGTCTGCCGGGTCCGCCTGTTCACGGCGGCTTGCCTTGCCCTGATAGTGGTCGGCTTGATCGGATTGGCGGTTCTGCCCGCGCCCTCGGCCGTGGCCGCCAAGCAAGCCCCGCTGACCGTCTCCTGGGCTGGCGGCAACAGCGCCGACTTGCAGCAATACCAGCCGGAACGGGACCGGTCAGCGGCCTACTACGAGGAGTTCAAGGACGTGCGGGTGACAGTCGCCAAGACCCGCGACCTGGTGGATGAAGCCATCGCGGTGACGGTCACTGGCATGCCCGGCGCTACTCAAAGCATCGCTACCGGCGCGGGCACCTTCTCCATGGGTGGCAATTTCGTCCATGCCATGCAGTGTTGGGGTGACCCGACTGATCAGGAGTTCTACAAGAACTGTCTTTACGGAGCTTGGTCAGTGGCTTCAACCAGCACACCCGGCCGACCCGACGTAGTTCTGAGTGTCACGTTGCGTGGCGGCTCGTCAGAGCACAACGTGCCTTTCCGGGACGTGGTGGGCCGGGAATACTCTTCGACTCTGGACAGCAGCCGAGATCGTGGTTTCGAGCTTTCTCAGGTGGTCCGCCCGGATACGGCCAATGAACGGGCCGAATTTGTTGACGGGTCAGGCACCGCCCAGTTCTTGTTCGAAACCCAGTCGGCCGCCAGCCAGCCCTACCTGGGTTGCGGCGACGAGGCGACGGGGGGGCTGCGCTGCTGGCTGGTGATTGTGCCACGCGGCCTGCATGCGTCGACCGCCTCTGACGAGTGCATCATTCGTTCGTATCCGCACAACGTTGACAAACTGCAGCAGAACTCGCCGGTCAACCCGCACTGCGATTACTGGGCAAATCGACTGGTGGTGCCGCTAGATTTCCGAACCACTGGATCAGCCTGCCCGCCCGGGAGCGTTGAACGCCTGGTGGTCGGCTCGGAGGCAGTGTCGACGGCATTCGCGTCCTGGCAGGCTGGGCTGTGCCAGTCGATTGGTTCAGCCTATGCCTTTACCAGCGCTTCGGATGTGGCGGTGCGCGGCCAGTTGCTGTCCGGCCAGACCCATATGGCTATCACTGCCCGGCCGCTAACCGAACAGTATCTGCTGGATGGGTCGGGTGCGGATCAGTTGGCCCAGGCCGACCTGGTCTACGCACCGGTGGCGATCAGCGGCGCGGAATACGACTCCGGGGGATTTACCGCGTTCTCGCCTGGTTCGTCCGGTTCGTCTCGCGTGTTGGTGCGCGAGCAGTGGGTGACGATCCCCGTTTATGTCTACGACTACAGCAAGAACCTTGCTGATGGCGGGCCAAGACGCGATCTGACATTTGAGGTCGTAGCCTACACCCTCGTCGGGCATTCGGCGAATCCCGCGACGCTTACCGCGAGTAACCCCGCCCCGGCCACCCCGCAGGGCATCACCGTCGAAGCCGGCCCCGGCCAGATCGGCGTCGCGGCACAGCGCCCAACCGACCCCGATCTCGTTGGCATGCTTGTCTGGATGGGAACGGCGGCGAACTTCGTGCCATCAAACGCCAACCTGATTTACGACGGCAGTGATAATGCATACATGAAAACGGGCCTCGCGCCCGGCGTGACGATGTATTTCAAGTTGGCGTTTTACGATCGTTTCGGAAAGACGGGGATCAGCATCTCCACGTCGGTTGCCGGCACCCCGCACGCCACGGGCGGCCTGCTCGTCGTCGAAGAACTCCCCGACAGCCCGGCAGACGTCGGCGGCGAAATGGCCGTGTTCCTCAACGTCGACGACCCCGACGCGCGCGGCCTGTGGGGCTGGAACGGCGAGACATGGATATTCACTCACGACGGCGCGAACCTCGTCGCCAACAGCGTGACGGCGGCACAGATCAGCGTCGAAGAACTCTCGGCCATCAGCGGCAACCTCGGCACCATCACGGCGGGCAATTTCACGCTGGACGCAACCGGGTTCATCAAGGGCGGCGCGATGAGTTGGAGCGCGGGAAAGGGCTTCTGGCAAGGGTATGATAACGGCCAATACAAATGGCGCGTTGGCACACCGGGCGCTGCGGGAGCCGCGTGGGATGGCACGAATTTCACGATCTACGCCCCAGACGGTTCGATCACGTTGCAGTCGGGCAGCCCTGTCAGCGGTAGTGGCTACGGCTCCTGGAGCGACCTGGTCACGGCACTGGGGCCGATCAGTGCGGCGAACATTGGCACCATCATCCCAACTGCTGCCATCGGCGCGGCGCAGATCGGCAGCATTGCGCTGGTGGGGACGGGGAATTTCAGTGTCAAAAGCGCAAACAGTGGCGAGCGCATGGAAATGACAGGTCAGTTCATTAGAACTTATGATCCAAACAACGTGATGCGCGTTGAAATGGGGCTATTGATTTGACATGGCTTACGGCCTACGCATACGCAATCCGGACGGCACACTCAGACTGGACGTAACAGACTGCCTTTTTCGGGTGCTCGGGCAAATTGACGTGCCTGGCGTCGCCGGGAATGCGGCGGCCAGTGGGTCGGCGTCATTGCCATCCGACATCGACTTATCAAGGTTGTTGTGGTTCGCCGTGCCAACGACGCAGACGATGGCTTACGGGTTCATGCCGCCAGAGGTCGGTATTTCGGGACGAACGGTGACCTGGACATACTCGCTCGCTATTTGTTACTGGTGGTCGGCGGTCAACGGTTCGTATGGAAGTGACCGCTACGGATATTATCTGGGCGGCTGTCGAATCTATTACGGAACACGATAAATGGCGTATGGGCTGAAAATCAGGAACGTTGACGGACAGGTGATCATCAACGACACCTGGCGCAACTACACCTTACGCAAAAGTGGCGTATTGACGAACAGCGATTTCAAGAAGGAGACTTACGTCAACAACCCAACTAAACATTTTGAGCTAACCGATTGGAAGAACTACAGCCGACCGATCATCGCATTACGCAGCAACGATGCCGAGAGTCGATGCGCGTTTAGCTACGTGGGTTTTTTGGGCAGGTGGCCGTCGCTTTACGCGTGGCACAACCTGAACGTTAATCGCGTTGAATATTTCATCTTTGACGATTGGCAGCCGCCAACGACCTCTAAATACGGGCTGCGAGTGCGCAATGGTGCCGGCCAGGTGGTGTTTTCTTCGGACTGGTATCCACTCAAGGCAATAGACATGATTTCGATGACGAGTTCGCAACCGCCATGGGGGGGGGCAACGACATTTGGCTCGGCGCACGCGAGCAAGAAGCTGGCTTGCGTCAATTTGAACCACAGAATGCGTATCTACAACACCGTCGGCGGCGCTTCGCAGTTCATGGCGGAGGCACAGTGGTTTTCCTCCGTGAACACTCTGAGCGTGTCGTGGATGTATCTGTGGGAAGAAGAAATTTTGCAGGACTTCCCAGGCGCACCCGGAACGCCGCCCGCTCCGATGCCGTCAGGAAGCTACCCCCTGACCGGGCGGTCTCTACTCGTGGATGTGACGAACTACCCCGTGCCGTTTTCGTATTAATCGGGAAATGAATATGCAGAACGATATGCGCAAAAAGACGATCGACAAGATCAAGAAGTGCCTGGCGCTCTCGGCCAGCAGTAATACACACGAAGCGGCGGCGGCCTTGCGCCAGGCGCGCAAGCTAATGGAAGCGCACGACATCACCG
>JAIRNM010000071.1 GCA_031258055.1 Bifidobacteriaceae bacterium | reverse complement strand
AACCGTCTACTGGCAGGAGTCTCGGCCAGGATGTCGAACTGGTGTCCTCCGCTGCCGGTGCGGTCGAGGTCGGAGTCTCTTCCCTCGCCACTCAGATCGTTCACCTTGAAGTGACCATCGACGCGAGCCCGGTTGGGGCAGCCGACTTCACCTTCGCCGTCGCGGGTCCTTCGGCCGCGGACTCGACCTGGTCAGTCACACCAGAAACTGAGCTGACCGCCGACGGAGTCGAGTCGTTCGAAGTCATCATCACGGTCTTGGACGCTTCGGCGGAGCACCTGCCGACCCCCGGCGCCGAAGTCACGTTCGGAGTACCGTCAGCCGTCGTCCCGGTCGAGTCCGGCCCGTACATCGCGGGCGCAGATGGTGTCGTAAGAGTTCATCTCGCCTCGACAGTCGCGGGCGTTTACACAATTGCCGCACTCGTCGGCGGGGAACCAGTCGGTTCCGAAACGAAACAGATCGCTTTCAAGCCCGGCCCAATCGACTACGGGCCGGGCCATACCGTGCTGGAGGGACCTGGCGAGATATCGGCGCCAGCCAACGGCGCTGACACGCTAACTGTCGCCGCCTGGGTGCTAGATACCCACTTGAATCCGGTGCCGGGCGGCGTTGTCACCTTCTCGGTTCCCGAGGGCGCGAGCACCGCGCGACAAGGGCAACGGCTTGACGGTCCGGCCAGCGTCGATGTCCGAGTGGATGAGACCGGACGGGCGGCTTTGGACTACGTGTCTGAGGTCGCTGGCACTTACGAAGTGCTCGCCTGGGCGCGGACGGCCCAAGGCACCAGTGAACCGATCACGGCTGGCTCGCCTGCTCGTTTGACGTTCTCCGCTGTCATCCGAGACGATCCCGACCCGCCGATGCCGTCGGCGCGGGTGTCGCCATCGAACGGGTTGTGGATCGCGGGGTCTGGCAACTCCCCCGGCGACGTGATCACGGTACTGGACGGGAGTGGGCGGCAGCTATGCCGCACGGCCACCAGCGAAGACCTGAGCTGGTTTTGCCCGCTCCAGCCGCCCCTGATCGAGGGGGACCGAGTTGCCGTTACGCTGACCACCGCCGATGGCGTGTCGTCGTTGACTTGGCGGATCGGCCTCCCCCGGGCCACCGCCAACACGCCCTCGGTGACGCGCGGCGGCAGGGTCGAAATAGCGGTGAAAGGTTTCCAACCGGAGGAGCCCGTCGCGTTTCAACCTGAGGCCAGCGCCGCCATATCCCCGAGGACCCAGGAGACATCAACTCTCACAACTGTCGCGGCAGACGCCGAGGGAAGTGCGACCTTGACCTGGGCGGTCTCCCCCGCAGCCGACTATGGAACGTACCAGGTCGTCGTCACCGGTGAAGTCTCCGGCTCGGTCATCGTCAGATTCACCGTCGAAGCTACCAACAAGCCGGGGAACGGGTCGCCCCAGTCCGCGGACCCGGCACCAACCCAACGATTGCCGACCACCGGCTCTGATTGGGCCTGGCGACTGACCTGGGTGTCCCTGGGGCTGGGCGCAGCAGGTTGTGTCACAGTTTTCCTGGCGAAGCGCCGCGTCCGCACCGCGAACTGAGAGGCGGTCGCGGCGCACAATCCGGGAGCGGGGAATCTGAACCGTCCGAGAGGACTGGCGCCGCGGATCGCTTTAGCGGGTTGAACTGACGGCGGCGGGTGTGGTGGACGGCATCGACGGAGAGAATGATCAGCGCCAGCCAAACGATGGCGAAACCGATCCAACGTGCCGGCGGCATCGGCTCGCCGAACACCACCACTCCAGTGGCGAACTGTCCCACCGGAGCGAGGTATTGGAGCATCCCAACCACGGACAACGGCAGGCGCCGGGCGGCGCCGTTGAACAGCAGCAGCGGCAGCAATGTGGCGGCGCCCAGCCCAACCATCGCTGACGCGTGTCCGAAACCAAGGGACGCGAACGTCCCCTTCCCGCCCAGTTGCAGCCAAACCACGTAGGCCAGCGCCAAGGGCAGAAGGACCAGCGTCTCGGCGCTGAGCGACACCACCGCCGACAGGCGGCCGCCGATTCGCTTTTCGATGTAACCGTAGAACCCAAAGCTGAGTGCCAGCACCAACGCCACCCAGGGAAACGGTCCCGTCCCCGAAGCGACCACTACCACGGCGACTGCCCCAATGCCGACCGCCGCCCATTGCGCCGGGCGCAGCCGCTCGCCCAGGAGGACCACTCCCAGCAGGACGCTGACCAGCGGATTTATGAAATAGCCGAGGGCGGCGACGACTATTTGGCCGTCGAATACGGCCCAGACGAAGGTCAGCCAGTTCACTGTCAGCAAGCCTCCCGCCAGCGAAACCGCTGCCAAGTGCCGGGGCCGCACCAAAGCCCGGCCCAGGGTCCGCAGTTGGCCGCTTAGGGCCGCGATCACCGCCAGAAACCAGGCCGACCAGATCACCCGGTGGGCTATCACCTCAACCGCCTGAGCCGGTTTTGTCAAGACCAAGTACAGTGGCATGACGCCCCACAACACATAGGCGCCGATTCCCAAAATCAGTCCGTTCCGCCTCTCCGTCCGCCCTCCCAGCCGGTTCTCAACCATCGGCCCTGGCCACCTCGACCTCAATCCGCGCGAAGACTTCGCCGATCGGATGGCAGATCACCAGCGGCTGGGCGCTGTCCACTCCCCCGCCCGCCCGGTGATAACGCCGCGGGGTGCCAGGACCAGCCGTGTTGATGACCACCAACCGATCGCCGCTGAAGTAGTCAACCAATCCCGCCGCTGGATAAACCACCAGCGAGGTTCCGCCAATGATCAGCATGTCCGCTTGGGCTATCGCCTGGGAAGCGGCTGCTAGGACGGCGCCATCCAAGGGGTCTTCGTAAAGCACCACATCGGGTTCGATCATTCCGCCACACTGGCAGCGCGGGATGCCTTTGGCCCGATAAACGACTTCTTGCGGATAGGTTTCGCCGCAGTCGCGGCAATGGTTGCGGTGAACCGATCCATGCAGTTCTAGAACGTTGCGGGAGCCCGCCGCTTGGTGCAGGCCATCAATATTCTGCGTGACAATCGCGTGAAGGCGTCCGGCCTTCTCCAAAGCCGCCAACTGGCGGTGGGTCGCATTCGGCTGGGCACCAGGATGGAGAACGTATTGGCGGTGAAAGGCGAAGAACTCCTTCGGATGGGCCTCGAAGAATCCGCGCG
>JAIRNM010000083.1 GCA_031258055.1 Bifidobacteriaceae bacterium | reverse complement strand
GGTCGGTCTGGCAGGACCTGGGACCGGCCCTGGCGGCCACCCCGAGAGAAATAGCTGATTACGCCTCCCTGGAACTCAGCCGTTCGTGCCGCGACCTGGAAGCGGACTTCACGGCCTGGGCGGAATGCTATGCCCGGATACCGGTCACAATGGCGGACGGCCACACCGCGCTGGCCCAAGCCAGATTTGATTTCGAAGGGGCTGATTTAGGCAACGGCAGTCTGGATGTCGAATTGCAGATGGCGGCAGGCGGACTGATCGGGGAACGACTCTACTACCACCTTGACGCTCCGGCAGACTGGCGCGAACAAGCCGAGGCGGGCCTTGCCCGGGCGGCGCAGAACGCCCCGGGGACAGGGCGGATGGAGGCGTATGCCTACGACTATGCCGACTGGGATGCGTTACTCGACGCCATCGCTGGCCAAGAGCCGGTGGTCACCGCGCCGGAGGTCCCGTATCCGGTGAACGGGTCGTCTGAATACGTGGAATTTGTGGCCGCAAACCTTATCGCCGGCAACCATTACCTAGATATCACTGCCTATGCGGAAGCCGGAATTGGGACGCCGAGTTTTTCCTCGGTGGTCAACGAGGCGGTCACGCAGAATCCGTATGTTCTCACTTACGGGGCGATTGGGAAGATGTGGCGCGAAGGCGAGAGAACCTTCGGTTACGTGCATTTCCGTGATTTCGGCTTGAGCCAGGCCGAGGTCGCCGCCGATCAAGAGGAGATTCGGCAGGTCGTGGATCAGGCGATGGCCGAAGTCATCTCAGAAGGGATGTCGGACCGCGAAAAGGCGTTGGCGCTGAATCTGTGGTTGATCGGTCACGCCGCCTACGACTATGAGGCGTACGAGGAAATGCTGGCTATTAAGGCTTCCCCAGACCCTGAGAGCCAGGATGCGTTCTGGAAGGAGTATCCGCACAATCAAGACGCCCACGATGTGTTGGTGCGTCGCATCGGGGTCTGCGCCAGTTACGCCCAGGGTTACAAAGCGTTGGCGGACGCGGCTGGACTTGAGGCGATCGTGGTCGTAGGAGAGGTCCTGGAATTGGGTTCGCGCCACGCCTGGAACAAAGTGTTCATGGACGGCAAGTGGCAGAACGTGGACACGACCTGGAATGACGATCCCCAGGACTCGGGCCGGAGCGCGACCAAGTATTTCGGCGTCACGGACGACTCGCTTGGACGGGTTGAGGACTTCGGCTGGATGGTCGGTTGGGAGTTCTCCCGCTACGAAGCCGTCTGAGGCCAGGCGTCAGGAGTCTCGGCTACGGATTCGCAAGTCGGCAACAGCGGTCACGCCTTGCCGTAGCCTCGCCCACGCCGGGCACATTGGCCGATGCCGTCCCACGGGTCCCGTCGGTCGACGCCCGGCCAGAGACAATCGGGGCGGTCGGGTCAGGGCCTATAGTGGCCGGGTGAGGTTCCTGCCCCGGGCCTTTGCCCCCGTTGTGGCGCCGGTGATAGCGGCCGCCACCTTGTTCGGCTGCGCCGCTGAACCCGACCCACCCCAGCCCGTGGTAGCCGTCAGCGCCGAGGCCTTGACCAGTCTGAAGACACCGCCGCCGGTGGTCCCAGCGGAATTTGACCTGCCTCCTGGCGTGCCCCTAGAGCTAACCGACATACCTGGTTACACCGCCCCAACCGAAGGCGCCGACGGCGGTTGGTCGCGGCCGATGGCGGATTCCAGCGGCACCTTTAGCTGGCGGCTGATCGGCGATCCGGACAGCGCCACTCCCCTGGCCTGGGGTGACGCCGACGATTTCAGCCAGGTCCCTGGCGTCCTCACCTTCCGGGGCAACAATTACCGGAGCGCTCCAACCTACGGCCAGGCCGAGATCACCCAGAAGAAACTCCAAATCGAATGGGCCCATCCAATAAACACCGTTCAAGCCTTCGGGTCGATTTGGCCCGGCGCCGGTTGGACCGGCCAGCCTCTTCTGGTGGGCTGGCCCGAGCAAACCCGCGCCGCCATGGGACTGGCCGAGCCGTTCGCTTCCGACCCGGAATTCGTCGAGGTCCTTTATCCGGTGTTCGGCGGCGTCATCCACCGCCTTGATCTTCGCACCGGTCAGGTAACGAAGCCCGCCATTGAGGGTTCCTGCCCATTCAAGGGCACCGCTTCGGTCGATCCGCGGGGCTATCCGCTGCTTTATGCCGGTCAAGGCTTGCCGGACCGGAACGGTTTGGTTTGCCCCTGGCGTTACCGCCTGTTCGACCTCATCCAGAACAAGGAAGTCGCAGGCTGGGAGGGCGCCGACCCGGATTCGCCGCGCTCCGGGTGGGGCGCCTTCGACGCTTCGGCTTTGATCAGCGCTGAACACGATTATCTGATTGAGGGCGGCGAGAACGGCTTGATCTACAAGGTCCGGCTCGGCGCCAGTTTCGATGACGCGAGCCAGACTGTGTCCGTCGCCCCGGTGTTGACCAAGGTCCGTTTCAAGGGGCCGGTGTCTGATCGTTATGGGATCGAAGGTTCGCCCGCCGCTTACCGCAACTTGGTGTTCACCCAGGACAACGACGGCATTTTGGCGGCCTGGGACGCCATCACTCTGACCAATATTTGGGCCCGCTCAGTGGGCGATGACGCCGACGCCACCATTGTGGTCGAGCCAAGGCAGGGTCAGGTCGGCGCCTATCTCTACGTTGGCAACGAGATCGACCAGCGCGGCAGCGCGGGCATCACCAATCTCCGGAAGATCGACGCTCTGACGGGCGAACTGCTCTGGCAGCATGACGAGCCCGCTGTCTACGACGAGAAGACGAACGGCGGTCTAGTCGCCACGCCCTTGCTCGGTGCGGGCCAAGCTGAGGGCCTGGTCATCTTCAACGTCGCCAAGACTTCGGCCTCGGGCGGTGTCCTGCTCGCTTTGGACACGACTACCGGGACCGTCAAATGGCGCCGCGACCTGCTCAATTATTCTTGGTCGTCGCCGATCGGGATCATGTCCACCGACGGCCAGCAGTACGGCGTGTTCTGCGATTCAGCCGGAATGATGCACCTTTTCGATCCCCTGACCGGCGCTGACTTCGACGCGATCTCGATCGGCGCCAACACTGAGGCATCCCCCGCCGCCTACGGCGACATGATCGTGGTGGCGAACTATTCGCTCAAAATCTACGGCGTCCGCGTCCACTAGCCCCACACGCGCAAGTTTGACCTACGCCCCCAAGCCTTCGCCCAGTCGCGGGATCTCGCCTTTTAGGTGAGGCCGCCGGTGGTCTGTGCGTCAGCTTGCCCCCACGGCATCGCCCGAGGTGGGTGGGCTGGGGCCTAGCCCCTGAGGCGGAACGCTCGGTGCCTGGCACCGGCGTTCCGGGTCGGTGGGTGGCGGCGAAGGGCTAGCGGGCTGTCGTGTCGCGGTCTACTAGGCGGAGCGAGCGGATCACTCGCTCCAGGTGGAACTCAGCGAAGAGGCGGACCAAGCTGGCGGCCTCGGCGGCGGAGCCGGGGCCGGCGGCGGCGACCGCTTCCCAGTCGCCTTCGAGGAGGGCTCCAAGCCGCGCGACGGTCGCAGCGCTGGGAGCCTGGGCGCCGGGCGGACGGCAGGACTGGCAGACCACGCCGCCGGAAGCGGCCGAGAAAGCCTTGTGCGGTCCGGGCGCGCCGCAATGGGCGCAGCTAGCGAGCGAGGGCGCGTAGCCGGAGAGAGCCAGAGCACGCAGCAAATAGGACTCGACTACGGCGCCGGGGTCAGG
>JAIRNM010000046.1 GCA_031258055.1 Bifidobacteriaceae bacterium | reverse complement strand
CATCGTCCAACCGGTCAGCACGGGCCAGGTCACCGTTGCCGGGGCCGGTTGATCGCTTCTGGCGCTGGCTGACCGGGCTGGGGCACCCGGCCAGCCGCCAGACGCTGGTGCGGGTCGTGCTGGTGGTGGCGCTGGTGGTGTTCGCGGGCAGGCTGGTTCAGCTACAGGTGCTCGAAGCCCCGGCCCTGGCGGCGAAGGGCCAAAATCAGCGTATGGTCAAGACTGTTCAGCCAGCCGAACGGGGCCAGATAATCGCCGCTGACGGCACGGTTCTGGCTTCTGACGTGGCCCGCTATGAGATCCAAGCCAACCCCAAGGTGATCGCGGCCGAGGACGAATCGGGTAAGGCGAAGGGTCCAGGCGCGGCCAAACTAGCCGAACAACTAGCGCCCCGGCTGGGGCTGGACCAGGCCGAAACGGCCGACAAGCTGGCAGACACCGGCGTGACCTGGGTGCCGCTCGTCAAGCACGCGACGCAGGACCAATGGGACAAGGTCAGCGAGCTAATCGCCAGCTACACCGCCAAAGGCATTGATCCGGGCATTTACGGCTCGAAACACTATGTCCGCTTGTACCCGGCTGGGACGTTGGCGGGCAACCTGGTGGGGTATCAATATGAGACGGAGGAATCCGACGGCACCAAGCTGTATACCGGGCTAGAACAGGTCCTCAGCGACAAACTGGCTGGTAAAGCCGGGAGCACCGAGACAGAAGTGGGTGGCAACCAGCAGCCCATTCCGGGCGGCAAGGTGATCGCCGACCCAGCGGAGAAGGGTTGCGACGCGACCCTCACAATCAACTCCGCCTTACAGTTCGAAGCCCAGCAGTTGATCCAAGCCCAGGTCGAGAAGACGAAGGCGCGGGCGGGCATGGTCATAGCGATTGACATCCCAACTGGGGAGATTCTGATTCTGGCGGACTCAGACCCAACTAGCCCGGCCGAGCCGTCGGGCCAGACCACCGATTATCAGAACTCCCGCGCCCTGGAGAACGTCTTCGAGCCCGGTTCGACCGGCAAAGTTGTGACTATGGCCATGCTGTTGGAGGAGGGCTTCGCGCGCCCAGATGACCGCTACACGGTGCCCTACGAGGTCACTTTGGGCGGTCAGTCTTTCCATGATTCCTCGCCCCATGGCACTGAGCAGCTAACTCTGGCTGGCGTGCTGGCCAAGTCCTCGAACGTGGGTACCTTGCTGGCCGCTCAAGCCACACCCGATCAACTTCGCTACGACTACCTCAAGAAGTTCGGCTTCGGCGAGCGGACCGGGGTCGAGTTTACGGAACTTGAAGCGACTGGCCGGGTCCACAAACCGGGCGATGCTCCCGGCGCCGATGGCGCCTACTGGGACGGCCGGACCGCCTACAACGTCTTGTTTGGCCAGGGCCTCACGGTCAATGCCCTGCAGGCGACCGAGGTCTTCGCCACCATTGGCAACGGCGGCATCCATCAGACGCCGCATCTGGTCAAAGGCTGGACCTGCCCAGGGGGCGGCTTCGAGGCGGTCGTCCCAAGCGCGGGCGAGCGCGTTGTCTCCCAGGAGACAGCCGATCAATTGGTCACCATGATGGAGCAAGCGGTCGGCGCTGGCACCGGCCAGTCCGCCCAGGTGGAGGGCTACCGCACAGCTGGCAAGACTGGTACTTCGCAGATGTTCGAAGATGGCGACCAGATCATGGTCGGCTCGTTCGCTGGTGTACTCCCAGCCGAAGCTCCCCGGATCGCGGTTGGCGTCTTCATTATTGCCCCGGCCGCTGATTACTACGGTGCTATTGTCGCTGGTCCCGTCTTCAAGGAGGTCGCCGCTTCGGCGGTCGACCACCTCGGGGTGGCGCCCTCGACCACCGAGCCGTCCGTCATGCCGTTGGTGTGGTGAGGAGTGTTACGCCCTAAAGCGGCTCCCGCCGTGTCCTTGCCCGATGCCGCCCGCCACGTCCCCGCCTCGCGCTTAGGCGGCCCCTTGGTCCGGGGCGCCTTGCGGGGCCTATCTTTGGCCAGCGGCGATGTGCGACCGGGCGATTTGTTCATTGCCCTGCCTGGGGCCACGACTCATGGCGCCCGTTACGCCGGGTCCGCCCTGGCGGCGGGTGCGCTGGCAGTTCTGACGGACGAGGCGGGCGCGGCGCTGCTCAATCCGGAGACTCCCCGGATCGTTGCCGAAAACCCCCGCGCCAAGTTGGGAGAGTTCGCCGCTTGGTTCTACGGCTATCCGGCCCGGCGCTTGAAACTGGTCGGTGTAACCGGCACCAATGGCAAAACCTCGACCGCCCACTTGGTCGAAGCAGCCCTGGCCGCCGGCTTCGGCAAAGTGGCGCTGCTCGGCACTATTTCAAGTCGGATAGACGGCGAAGAAATGCCGTCAGCCCGCACCACACTGGAAGCCCCGCCCTTGCAGGCGGCTTTCGCGGCGATGGTAGAGCGGGGCGTCAGCGCTTGCGTGATGGAGGTGTCATCGCACGCTTTGGCCCAACACCGGGTTGACGGTTTCCGCTTCGATGTGGCGGCGTTTACCAATCTGAGCCGCGATCACCTTGATTATCACGGCTCGATGGAACGGTATTTCGAGGCGAAAGCGGCGTTGTTCACTCCCGCCCATGCCCGCCGCGGGGTGATCAACTTAGAAGACCACTGGGGGCGCCGCCTGGCGGCGGAGGCATCCATCGAAGTAGAAACTCTGGCCACCCAGCCACCGGCCGACTGGGTGATCCGGGCGGCTAATCGCGGCCAGTTAGCGACTCCATTCCAGTTGGTCGGGCCGGGCGGTTTGCAGGTCGCGGCCGAAGTCCACCAGCCCGGCCATTACAACCTCGCTAACGCCGCGTTGGCGCTGGTCAGTGCCATGGAGGCGGGAGTTGGGGGAAGCCAGGCGGCGGCCGCGATCAGTGCCCTGCGGGCAGTGCCAGGGAGGATGGAAGTGGTCACAGCCGGAGTTGGCGCCCCCAGCGATGACCCTGGCGACGCGGCCAGAGAGCCCGGCGGCCAGCCGGCGGTGGTGGTGGATTACGCCCACGCGCCGGACGCCATCGCCAAGGTCTTGGCCGCTTTGCGGCCAGTCACCGAAGGCAAACTAATCGTGGTGCTGGGCGCTGGCGGAGACCGCGATCACGGCAAGCGCGAACTGATGGGCGCGAACGCGGCGGCGGGCGCGGACCTGGTCATCATCACTGACGACAACCCCCGCGGTGAAGACCCAGCCGCGATCCGGGCGGCCCTCCTAGCAGGAGCGGGCGCTGGGGCGAGGGAAGTGGCGGACCGGGCCGACGGCATCGGCCAAGCGATCC